>JBAVMD010000678.1:0-22200 GCA_049689695.1 Chitinophagaceae bacterium
CACGGATTGGGTTTGTTGCTGCTGTATGCAAAACAACAAAAAGATTTTACTGAAACCACTATTCCGGATTGGGTGGCCGAATGGCTTGGCAAACGTTCTGAGAAACAGGAAAAGCAGGCAGAAAAAAAAGACAAGCCGGTAGATGAAGCTGCACAGGCAAAGCGGCAACAGGCACGCCAGCAAAAAGTAAGCGATGGCGTGGAAGAGTTATTGCTGTGGATAAAAGATATTGTTCGCAATGGCATTTTAAATATTCCCGAAAAGAATGCCGCTTACTTCGTAAACATGTCGCGCCGCATGATAGATGTGCAGGCTCCCGGACTGGCCGGCATGGTGAAAACTTTAGGCGAGATCAATTTTTATAAAGAAGGCTGGCAAACGGAGTTCATGGACCAGCTTCTCCGCATTTACCTGGTGATTTCAGGATTTAAAAACATTGAATCATTGAATGAAGAACTGCGGCAAGACATCAGAACATGGATAGGCTTCACACGAAGCCTCGACGAATTAAAAGAGCAACCCGGCATTACAGATACCTGGCTGGTGCTGGGCAAGCAAACAAGCGAAGAGGATAATATTACGGTTGAAAGAAACTGGCTGTATGGTGTAACTACCGATCAATACGCATTGGTGTTGCAGTTTTTTGTGAGAGGCCAGGGCGCTCAGTATATTTTAACACCCGGATTGTATGTACAGGCAGAGCTGGTTTATTTTCCTTCGGTGCTTCCATTGAGGGCCGTTATAAAACAGCAGTTGTCAACAAATGCAGTGTTGCAGCATAAGGGTTTTCCCAACTGGCAGGAAGTGATGGACGCAGAAACGGTTGCGGGCAGCAGGTTGCCTTTTCACAATGAGCGTCCATACATTATTAACCAGGTGAAACCTGTTGAATACGAAAAACAATGGTGGCTGCAGGATGCAGACAATAGGCTGATGCGCATCAAAGATGATTTCCGGAACATGTGGAAACTGCTGGCATTGAGCGGAGGTGAAGCATTGAATGTAGCAGTGGTAGGAAAGGAAAAAGTATATGAACCGGTTGGTGTATGGTATCAGGATGAATATAAAATTTTATAACATCTATGATTGAGTTATACCAACCGCAGAGAAAAATGACCAATTGACCTAATGACTTACTGACCAAAAAAATGCAACCCTGGAACGATATCATCAACACCGCACTATTAGGGACCGATAAAAGGAAGCCTGATGCCA
Source organism: Chitinophagaceae bacterium (assembly GCA_049689695.1). Lineage (GTDB taxonomy): Bacteria > Bacteroidota > Bacteroidia > Chitinophagales > Chitinophagaceae > DASPKM01. The sequence continues at coordinate 1,216 of JBAVMD010000678.1, forward strand.
TGCAACTTACCGGCCAACTGGCCGAAGCAGCTGCATCCATTCAGCAAAACACAACCGATAAAGAAGAACAATTCCTGCAATTAGCTGCTGTATTATTCAACTACAGGCAATGCGGAGTTATGCCACTGCACAAAGAAGGCGTTGGCATTGCCAAAGCAGCCCCCGAAGAAAAAAAATATTGCTCTCCTGTTGCGATGCAGTTGCTGAAAGATATCCTGGATGCAGACAACGATGCACTTTTTCAATTGTGGCTGCAACAATGCGCGGCAAAACAATTTATCGTTACACCCGAAATGGTGCCGCGCCTGTTCAATGAGGCAAGGCTTCAAAAGAAATTACAAACTCTTATAGCAAGCTGCTGCGGCAAACGTGGTGAATGGCTCTCTCGCTTAAATCCTGATTGGAATTTTTCTGCAGGCAGTGATGAAGAATTGTGGCAGACCGGCACACCGGAGCAACGCAGGAGTATACTTCATCAATTACGCCAGTCAGACCCTCAAAAAGCGCTGGCCTGGCTGCAGCAAACCTGGGCACAGGAAGATGCGAACGAAAAAACAGAGTTGTTGCAATTACTTACTGCTAATATCGGCGAAGCAGATGTTCCATTCCTTGAAAGTCTTGCCGGTGAAAAAAGCAAAAAGGTAAAAGACACTGTGCTGAAGTTGTTGAAGCAGGTACCCTCTTCAACAGTGGTAAAACAATATGAAGACGTGCTTGCCCAATCTGTGAGGATCAAAAAAGAAAAATCATTCCTCGGAATGGTAAAGCATACTTCGGTACATTTTCAATTGCCTGCAGCTTTTGATGAGAGCATTTTTAAAACAGGGATTGAAAAGCTCAGTAACAACAAATCTTTTTCTGACGAGGAGTATATTATATTTCAGCTCATACAATCCGTTCCGCCCCGTTTCTGGGAGGCTCACCTGCAAAGCGAGCCGGAAGGCATCATCGGGATGTTTCAAAAAGACAAGAACATTAAGAAATTCCTGCTTGGCTTAATAATAGCATTGGTAAATTTTAAAGATACCCGGTGGGCCATCGCTTTCATGCAGCACAGCGAGGTATTTTATATTGATATTCTTCCCTTACTGCCTGTTCAGCAGCAGGAATTCTATAGCAAAAAATTCATCGAACAAAATCCAAATGATGTTATCGACCGGCAGCTTATGCGGAATGACGAATGGAGCACTGAGCTTACCAAACTCATTTTTATACATACAGCAAAAAATATTTATCAATACAACCGCTCTTTTTACAATAATCACGTGCTGAGGTTTCCTGCGGCAATTGCATCACAACTGGAGCAATGCGCTCCGCCGGAAGAGCACCTCAGGAACAGCTGGAGCAATATGAGCGAACATATTGCAAAATTGATATCACTGAAAACACAAACCGGGAAAGCCTTTAACGAATAAAAAAACATTTCATGTCAAGCATTTTACGTCAGCATGCCGAACAATTATTTGCGCAGGAACTGGAAGAACTCAACAGGCAGGATACCGGCAAGCGTCCGCATAACTGGAAGCTCACGCCGCAGTCAGTGGTCGCCTATCTTATGGGCGGCAAATTGAAGAACGGCTTTGAAGTAACGCCCAAATACATCGGTAACAAAAGACTGATGGAAATTGCCGTGGCCACGCTTGTTACAGACAGGGCGCTGCTATTGTATGGGTTGCCGGGAACGGCTAAGAGCTGGGTGAGCGAACATCTTTCCGCAGCCATCAGCGGCGACTCAACACTCATCATTCAGGGCACCGCAGGCACCGGAGAAGAAACCATTCGTTACGGATGGAACTACGCCCGCCTGCTGGCAGAAGGTCCTTCAGAAAAAGCTCTGGTGGAAACACCGGTGATGCGCGCCATGAAAGATGGCAAGATCGTACGCATCGAAGAACTTACAAGGATCGGAGCCGATGTGCAGGACACGCTTATCACCATCCTTTCAGAAAAAACATTGCCTGTTCCTGAATTGAACATGGAAGTACAGGCTGCTAAAGGCTTTAATGTAATTGCAACAGCAAACAATCGCGATAAAGGTGTGAATGAATTGTCCAGCGCATTGAAGCGCCGCTTCAACACTGTGATATTGCCGGTGCCTGATTCAATAGATGAAGAGATAAGCATTGTGAAGCGCCGCGTTGAAAGCTTTGAAAAAGTAATGGAGCTGCCCGCTGAAGCGCCACCACTGCAGGAGATTCGCCGCATTGTAACCATCTTCCGCGAGTTGCGCAACGGCGTAACCACAGATGGAAAAACAAAGATCAAAACACCAAGCGGCACGCTCAGCACAGCAGAAGCTATTTCAGTTGTGAACAGCGGGCTTGCCATGGCTGCATATTTTGGTGATGGGCAATTGAAGGCAGCAGATCTTGCAGCAGGCATTATCGGTTCCGTTATTAAAGACCCGGTGCAGGACAAACTGGTGTGGCAGGAATATCTTGAAACAGTTGTAAAGCCAAGAGATGAATGGAAAGACATTTACAGGGCATGCAGGGACATGTAAGAGGTCAATGGGTCAATGGGTCATTTGGTCATTAAGTCATTGAGTCAATGAGTCAATGTAGAATAGTAAATGACCTACTGACCAAATGACCAAATGACTTAATGACCTAATGACTTCTCTTCACAATTCACAACTCACCAAAGAAAATGCCCACCCACATCCTCGGCATACGCCACCACGGTCCCGGCTCCGCAAGAAATGTAAAAGCATTTCTCGAAGAGCTAAAGCCTGATATTGTGCTGGTGGAAGGCCCGCCGGAAGCGGATGGCATATTGCAATGGGCCGCGAATGAAGCATTAAAACCTCCCGTAGCCATACTGGTGTACCAGCCGGATGATCCGCAGCAATCTTCATTCTATCCTTTTGCAAGCTTTTCGCCGGAATGGCAAGCCATTCAATACGGTGTAAAGAATAATATTCCTGTGAGGTTCATGGACCTTCCGGCCACCAACCGGTTTGCGCTTCGCTCAAACGGTAAGGCACAAGAAGAACAAGGCACAAGTGAACAGGTTGCGCCTGTAAATAATTATTCGATCAGTAATGATGAACTGGTAGAGCAGGCAGAAATAAAAAGAGATCCTATTTCTTACCTGGCAGAAGCTGCGGGCTATGAGGATGGTGAAAAATGGTGGGAACATATGTTCGAGCACCGCCACAATTGTGAACAGGTATTTGATGCGGTTACTGAAGCAATGCAGGTGCTGCGTGAGACCATTCCTCAGAAAGAAGACCGGGTAGAACAGCTTCGCGAAGCGCACATGCGCAAAACCATACGACAGGCCGAGAGAGAAATGTTTACAAACATTGCTGTGATCTGCGGCGCATGGCACGCGCCTGCACTGGTGAACATGCCAAAGCAGAAAGACGATAACGAGCTGCTGAAAGGATTGCCGAAAGTAAAAGTTGAATGCACCTGGATTCCCTGGACGTACAACCGCCTGAGCTATTTCAGTGGATATGGCGCAGGCATTCTCTCGCCGGGTTGGTATCATCACATCTGGAATTATCCGCACGATGACGGCACAAGATGGATGGCGCGTGTTGCAGAATTATTCCGCAGCAAGCAAATGGACACCTCTGTTGCGCATGTTATAGAGGCTGTGCGGTTGGCAGAGTCGCTTGCTTCTTTACGGCAGCTTCCTAAAGCAGGCCTCGAAGAACTAAATGAAGCCACACAAAGCGTGTTGTGCAATGGCGACAGTATTCTGCTGCAATTGATACACGATGAGCTGATCGTAAGCAACAGGATTGGCGAAGTACCCATAGAAATTCCCAAGCCGCCTTTGCAGCTCGACATAGAAAGGATGCAAAAAAAACTGCGCCTGCCCGCAACCGCAGACTGGAAAGACTACACCCTTGACCTGCGCAAGGAAACAGACCTTGAGCGAAGCGTTTTTCTGCATCGCCTGCTGATACTGGATATAAAATGGGGAGCACGACACGAAGTGTCAGGCAAAGGAACTTTTAAAGAGCTGTGGCGGTTGCAATGGGACCCTGAGCTGTCTATCAACATCATCGAAAAAGGAAACTTAGGCAATACAGTAGAAGAGGCTGCAGAAAAATTTGTGATACAGAAAGCGGGGGAAGCGGCTTCGCTGAGCATTGTGTGCGAATTATTGCAAGGCAGCATCCAGGGCGAACTGCACCGGGCTGCAGAAGAACTGATACACCAGATCAACAACATGGCTGCCGCAAGCGGCGATGTGATACAATTGATGGAAGTAATTCCAGGGCTTGTGAGCATTTCACGCTACGGCAATGTGCGCAAAACAGATGCAGACCTGGTGATGGGAATTGTGAACAGCATGATCACGCGCATTTGCGTGAGCCTTCCCGCTGCCTGCACTTCTGTTCAGGAAGATGCTGCGCAACATTTGCTGGAACTTTTCTTTGCGCTGAACGATGCTGTAAACTTATTGCAACAAGCTGATATCATGCAGCTGTGGCAGCAAACGCTTCACATAATAGCAGCTGGCAAGAACACCGCGCCGGTTATAGCTGGTTATGCAACAAGATTATTATCAGATCATAAATTACTAACAGGCAACGATCTGCTCAAAGCATTTCATTTTGCGATGTCTGCAGCAACTCAACCTGCTGTAGCAGCTGCCTGGCTGGAAGGGTTTCTGAAAGGAAGCGGTACCATTTTATTAATCGATCAGGACCTCTGGAACCTGGTAGACAATTGGGTTGATTCTTTGGATGAACATGTATTCAATGATGTGCTGCCGCTGTTGCGAAGAACATTCTCTAATTTTTCTCAGCCTGAAAGAAAAAAGCTCGGCGAAAAAGTAAGGCATGGAACCGCCAGCAACAGTGTTGCGCAGGTAACGGAAACAGCATTTGATCCCGAACGCGCTGCAACAGGAATACCTGTAGTGATGCAATTATTAGGCTTATCACAAAAATATCAACCAAGTGAACAGTAACGATCAACATACGCGCAAATGGAGATTGATATTGGGTGGCCAGCAAAATGATGGCACCGGTTTTTCGCTGAGTGAGCGGGACGCACAGATCGATAAAACCCTGGAAGCTTTGTACGACAGTGACCGCAAAGGCGGACTTGGCGCATCTTCTCCCAATGTTGCACGGTGGCTGGGCGACATCCGTACTTTCTTTCCATCGAGCGTAGTGCAGGTAATGCAGCAGGATGCGCTGAAGCGACTGAACCTTACGCAAATGCTGTTTGAAAAAGAGATGCTGGAAAATGTGGAGCCCGATGTTCACTTAGTGGCAACGCTTATGACGCTTAGCCACGTGATACCCGATAAAACAAAAGATACGGCACGCCAGGTAGTAAGAAAAGTAGTAGATCAATTGATGAAAAAACTGGCGCAGCCTACACAGCAGGCCATTGCAGGAAGTTTGAACAGGAGCACGCGCAATCGCAGGCCCCGCCACAACGAGATCAACTGGCATGCTACCATTTTAAAAAATCTCAAGCATTATCAACCTGATTATAAAACCATCATTCCGGAAACAAGGATCGGTTACGGCCGCAGGCGAAGCTCATTAAAAGATGTGGTGCTGTGCATAGATCAGAGTGGATCTATGGGTACATCGGTTGTATACTCCGGTATATTCGGTTCGGTAATGGCTTCCATACCAGCTATCAAAACAAAAATGGTGGTATTTGATACTGCAGTAGCAGATCTTACTGAAGAACTGGTTGATCCGGTTGAACTTTTATTCGGTGTACAGTTGGGTGGCGGCACAGATATCAATGCAGCGCTCACTTACTGCAGACAAATTATTACAAAGCCAACAGATACCGTTCTGGTATTGATCACCGATCTGTATGAAGGCGGCAATGAAGCCGAAATGCGGAAACGTGCAGTTGAACTTGTAGCGGCCGGCGTTCAGGTTGTGGTATTGCTTGCATTGAACGATGATGGCGCACCGGGTTATGATCATAATAATGCACAGTTCTTATCCAATCTTGGCATACCGGTGTTTGCATGCAGTCCTGATAAATTCCCCGATCTTATGGCGGCTGCGTTAAGTAAGCAAGACATTAGTTTATGGGCTGCAAAGGAAGACCTGGTGTTGAAAAAATGAATTTATACGCTGGTCATATACCCCGAATAGGTTATTGTTACTATAGAATAAACGGTCTAACTTGATAGAACGATTTTATCTATTAACCTTCCTTGAAAGAAAAGCCATGACATTCCTTGAATATACCAGAAAGCTGGATACCATTAAATACCTGGCTCAGCACAAGCGTGCAGGCACACCTCTTCATCTTGCGGAAAAGCTCGAAGTATCTGAACGAACTGTCCAGCGAATGGTTCAACAGCTGCGTAACTATGGATGTCCTATCTGCTTCAACCGTCATAGAAATACATACGAGATCAGTTCTGAAAAATAATTTCTAAAATAAATTGTCGCCTCCATTTTTTGGCGGTGAGTGTATGTAGATTTATGGCCTATCTGAATTATACTCCGCACCTGTCTTACCCATGTTACGTTTCTAATCCCACACTTACTACACTAAGTTGGTCTTATTCGATCAAGTAAACTATTGTATAGGAAATGCGAGATTTACAAGGGCACCGGTATGCCTGTGCTAAGCCGATTAGAAATTATACCCCACAACTGAACCAACTCGGCCACTTTGATAAAATATCTAACATTCAGCCACTTCAAAAAGTATCTATTCAGACTGTTTTATCCTGGTTACGCATTGACCATCGTAACCCATAACTCATAACCCGTAACTTCATTAAAATCATTTCTTCAACCTTCGCCTCTCCTTCAATTCTTTCTTCAACCCATCTATCAAATTGAAATACCTGTCCCATTCATCAGGCGGTACTTCCACCCCATTCTTATAAAATACAGGCCGCCGGTCTCCGATGACCACTAGCTTGTATACGGTTTTATCCGGTGCGGTAGTAGTTACAGTATTAAATTCATTCTCTTCATTGCCAGGCTTTGGAAAGCTCACTTCCGTAATTGGCTTCGGCACTGCAGCATTTTCCTTCGGCCGCATAACGATAATGATTGCAACCAGTACAACAGCTGCGGCCACAATCACCGGCCATCGCTTTATGCTTTTCTTCGTTTCCTGCTTTTCGATTACTTCCTCAACCGATGCATTGAAGCAATAGCCTTTTTTAGGAATGGTTTGAATGATCTCCTTCTGATCATCGTGCAGCAATTTGCGCAGAATCGAAATTCCCTGGGTAAGGCCTTCATCGCCTCCGCCATAATCTTTCCAGATGGCCGTAACCAATTCATCGCGACCCACCAGGCTGCTATTACTACTTGCAAGAAGGCATAAAAGCTGCATGATCCTTGGCTCTGTTCGTAACAGCTTCTCTTCCATCTTATCTTCCACTGAATGCTGCTGCGGTACTACCAGGAACCTGTTGTTGATGTAAAACGGTTTTGTTGTGTTCATCGGTAACTTTAAAACTGGAATAATCAGGGCCCATATAAAGCGCATTGACTGATCTAAAGCTTTTCCAAAGCTTTTCTGCAGGGTAAACTAAGCATTTCACCCTTAGTTTTAAAAAAAATCATCTGATGAATTTAAGGCTGCTCATCAATCCAACCATCATTTGCTTACTTTCTATTTGCTGTATTTCTGCACAGGCACAGAACAGGCTTGCAGCCATCGATTCCTTCTATTCCATTCAATACCGCAACCAACTCAACGGCACTATTTTATTAGCGGAAAACGGAACAGAAGTATACCGGCAAAGCTTCGGGCTCGCAGATTTCCGCCGCAACATTCCCAATTCGGCTTCCACTCCTTTCAATCTTGCTTCCATTTCTAAAGTAATTACGGCTACCGCCATCCTTCAATTGATGGAAAAAGGAAAACTTACCCTGCAAGATCCCTTCGTTCAATATTTTCCTTCTTTTCCTTACCCGGCTATCACCATCCGGCACCTGCTTACCCATACTTCCGGCCTGCCCGACCTTGAGCTTTATGAATCGATCGTAAAAAAATATCCTGACAGCATCATTACCAATAATTCTATTATTCCGGCCCTGCAAAGCTGGCAAAAACCTTTAGCCTTTGAGCCAGGCGATAAATGGAGATACTGCAATACCAATTTCGATCTGCTGGCGCTGCTGGTTGAAAAGATCAGCAGAATGCCGTTCTCCGCGTATCTCGATAAATACATTTTCAAACCGGCCGGCATGAAGTCAAGCTTCGTCAATACGCATCCGGCAAAACCGAAAGGCGCTATTGCTTATGTAAGGCCAAACTGGTACACCATGGATTATGTACCCGCAGATTCCATCGAACGGTTTCGCTACATCAATTACAATCTCGGCGGACTGGTGGGCTCAACCAATATCATTACTACTGTTTCTGACATGCTGCTTTTTGACCAGGCTGTCTTCAACACAAAGCTGTTGAAAAAAACCACGCTTCAATTAGCCTTCACTCCGGTTAAGCTGAACGATGGCAGCACATTTTACGAGGCTTCCATGGATACGATGCTGGGAGAAGGCAAGGGCTCTTACGGACTGGGATGGGATATTTTTGAACAGCCGGGCTTTGGCATATCAGTAGGACATGGCGGATTCAATTACGGGCTTGCAACATTTTATTTTCACCGGCTCAACCCGCAACAAACGATCATTTCATTTGACAATACTGCAAGCCCCGCTTTCGGCAAGTCAGTTACTTCGGCGCTTTACCTGCTGAACGGTAAAAAAGGGATCGAATCATCCGGCAGGCAATCGCTTGCAAGAGTGTATGGCGCTGCATTGAAAGAAAAAGGCATTGATGCGGCCGCTACGGTTTTTAATCATTACCGTTTCGATTCGCTTCATTACTATATCAGCGAACGGGAGATCAACTGGCTTGGCTATGATTTAATGAGAGCGGGCTTCGATGGGCATTTACAAATTGCGCTTGAAGTGTTTAAAATAAATACACTTCTGTTTCCTGCCAGCTTCAATGCATTCGACAGTTATGGCGAAGCGCTTGCAAAAGCAGGAAAAAATACAGAAGCCGTTATGATGTACAGCAGATCGCTTCACCTCAACCCTGAAAATAAAAAAGGGGCTGAGGCGCTTCAGGAGATTAAGCGTAAATTGTCTGCCCAATAAATATTTATCATGAGCACAGGCACGCCTTTATTTGTGAAGAACAGCATCACTATCAATGCACCGGCATCCGTAGTATGGGATGCGCTCACCAACCCTGAGCAAACAAAGAAATATATGTTCGGTTGTGAAACGGTGTCTGACTGGAAAGAAGGAAGCCCCTTGCTCTGGCAGGGAAGCTATGAAGGAAAAGATATGGTGTTTGTGAAGGGCATCATTCAAAAAATTCAGGCCAAAAAATATTTGGCTTACACTACCATCGATCCAAATTCTGATGTAGAAGATAAGCCAGAAAACTACCTCACCGTCACTTATGAGCTGACCCCGGAAAATGACCAGACCGTGCTCACCGTAACACAAGGCGACTACTCTAAAGTAGGCGATGGTGAAAGGCGATACAACGAAACCGTAAGCGGCGGTGGCTGGCAACCGATTCTGGATCAGATAAAACAGTTGGTGGAGAATGGCGAGTAGGGAGTGGTGAGTGGGGAATGGTGAGTAGGGAGTTAATAACCTAATGACTAATGACCCAATGACCTCTTCCTACTCGCCACTCCCTACTCCCCACTCGCCACTCACACAATTCCCCCTCCCCGCATCAGCCCCATGTACTATATTGCCCGCTACCCCTGATCTCATGCAAAAAATATTCATACTATTCCTGTTGCTTGCAAGCGGTTACGCCATGGCCCAACCCGTCACGTCCCGTGAAATACGCGTTACTGTGCTGGCTGCAGATAAATCAGCCCTGCCGCATGCTACCGTAAGCCTTCTTAAAACAGATTCCAGCCTGCTGCGCACCGGCATTACAGACAGCGCAGGGCTTACTGTTTTTAACGAGCTCGCCCCTGGTAATTACATCCTCCGCATTACGCGGGTAAATTACCAGCCGCAGCATACCGCTATCGACCTGCAACAGGAAACAGCTTACTCCGGCAGCATCACCCTGCTGCCTGCCACAGGAATGCTGAAAGATGTAACCGTTACCGCACGCAAACCATTCGTACAAATTCTGGCCGATAAAACTGTTGTGAATGTAGAAGCTGGCATCACCAATGCCGGAGCTACCGTAATGGAAGTGCTGGAAAAATCACCTGGTGTTACTGTTGACCGTGACGGCAACATAAGCCTGAAAGGAAAACCTGGCGTGCAGATCATGATAGATGGCAAGCCTGCACAATTGGGCGGCGCAGAATTGCAGAACATGCTCAACGGCATGAGCGCATCGCAGGTGGATGTTATTGAACTGATGGACAATCCATCAGCCAAGTATGATGCGGCAGGCAACGCGGGCATCATCAATATCAAAACAAAAAAGAACAGGCAGAGAGGTTTTAATGGGAGTGTTAGCAGCGCTTACGGACAAGGGCGTTATTTCAAGAACAACAACAACGTTCAGTTCAATTACCGCACCGGCTCACTGAATTTCTTTCTTACCTATAGCTTCAATGCCAACAGGAACCTGCTTGACATGTACGCCTTGCGCACTTATTATAAGGCAGACGGCAGCGTTACATCATTGCTTGAACAGCCTTATTTTACGAGAGGAAAAGCAAGTACGCATAATTTGAAAACAGGTGTTGATTATTTCGTAAATAAAAAAACCACGCTGGGACTTGCGTTTACTGGCACTTACCTGGAACGCGATAACCTGGGCGAAGGAACTGCAGGATGGATGAAGCCTTCCGGCGAACTGGATTCTGTTATTTATACCTCAAGCGACAATAAGGCACAACTGAAGCAGGGCGGCATTAATTTCAATGCGAGGCATGTGTTTGATGCAACGAGAGAACTGACGGCAGATGTTGATCTTATTGGTTACAACATCGTGAGCGATCAGTATTTCGTAAATACGCTGCCTATACCTGGATACATACCGGAAGAATCAAAAGGCAATATTCCTTCCCGCATAAATATCTTTTCTGCCAAGGCAGATTATTCGCAACGCTTTGGTGAATTGCTTTGGGAAACAGGATGGAAATCTTCACGCGTTACCACAGATAATCTTGCGCAATATTATTTTAGCGATTCCACAGGATGGAACGAAGACCTTGGCAAAAGCAATCACTTCCTGTACACTGAAAATATTCATGCGCTTTATACAAATTTCAACCGCAAAGCGGGAAAATGGAACCTGCAGGCAGGGTTGCGTTATGAACTCACCGCTTACCGCGGTCACCAATTAGGCAATGCCATTACAAAAGATTCATCGTTCAACCGTAATTACGGCAGCTTGTTCCCTACAGCTTTTGTTACTTACGAAGCTGATTCAGTGAACAGCTTTACTTTCCGCGCGGGCCGCCGCATAGACCGCCCGGGATTTCAAAAGCTCAATCCATTTGTTTTCATTATCAATAAGTACACCTACCAGCAGGGAAATCCTTTTTTCAAACCGCAATACACCTGGAACGTAGAGCTTACGCATACTTACAAACAGGCATTTTCCACTACGCTCGGTTATAACATTCTCAAGGATTATATCTCGCAGGTATTCTTTTCCGATACTGCAACCGGTCGTGTTATTTATACAGAAGGCAATGTAGGCAGATTGCAGAATTTCAGCTTAACCATGACTGCGCAGGCTTCACCTGCAAAATGGTGGTCTCTTTCTGCGCAGGCCACGCTTACGCATAAGATCATTGAAGGCCAGTTATGGAAGTATATCAGGGCATCTATCACGCAATTAAATCTCAGCGTTAATAACCAGTTCCGTTTCAAAAAAGGATGGGGCGCAGAGCTCAGCGGCTTTTATCTCACCCGCAACCAGAACGATCTGCAGGAAGTATTAACGCCCACCGGGCAATTATCTATCGGCGCTTCAAAGCAGGTATTGCAGAACAAAGGCACTGTAAGATTAACATTCCGCGATATATTCTATACACAAGTCATGGCAGGTTTAACTGACTTTCAGCAAACCACCGAATATTTTAAACTTATGCGTGACAGTCGCGTTGCAACCATTTCGTTCACCTACCGTTTTGGGAAAGCCATAAAGCAACAGGTAAGGAGATCGGGAGCAGCCGGTGAGGAAATGGAAAGAGTAGGAACGGTGAATTGAGATTGCTATATTTGGGCAACCCTAAACCCCTAAACCTCTTTAATGAAACGCAGGGACTTTTTGTCTAAAGTTTCAGCAGCAACTTTAGCTGTAAGTATTATCAGCGCAACCAAGAGAGTTGCCACCGGGCAATTCAATCCATTTCAAGCTATCCGGGAAGAGGTAAGGCCCGAAGATCTTGCCTCTTTAAGCAGCAGCATCCGTTCACAGTTCCAGGATATAATGAGCTGGATGAAAGAAAATGGATGGATAGATTATCTTAACAAACAAACTGGTTTAAATCTCAATACAACTGATCCCACTGACCCTGAGCTTTTCAGGAAGTTCACAATGCCTTTGACCGGAGATGGATTGAACGATTTTGCAGGGATAAGAGCTATCGAACCAGGGCTTCCTTCAATGAGCCTGTTGTATCATGCGCTTGCAAGTCCGCGGGCAAAGCCTGCAGAAATCAATTCATATCCCGATTATGAGCAGCTCGACAAACTTGAAAATTATATTTACAGCCTGCAAAAATGGAATGAGCAGGAACTTAACCAGGAAAACATATTTCTCGCTGTTCTGTCTTACGAGTATCGCCCTGCCTACAAAACTCCCAGGTTCTTCTTTCTCACACCAGATAAAGCAAAGCATGCTGACCTGGTTTTCTCACGCACGGGAATTGCGCGAATAGGAAATAAGTCAATGAACTATGATGCAGCAAACCGTTCATACACAAACCTCCCGGCGGGAATAGGAATGGAAAAACACATTGCTGTAACGCCCGCACGTTATGGCCTGTTCCTGGTAGAACTTGTTACCATAAAAAATGAAGATGATGACAAGATCGTAATAATGAATCCCCAGGCAAATGCAGAAACTACCCGTGAAAAAAGGTCAAGGCACTTCATCAGGCCTATCAGAAAAATTTTTAATGATGACAATATTAAAATCACTTTCAGCGAATATCATCTTAATGAAAAACTGCATAAGCTTTCTAAAATAGTAATCGGCGGAAAGCAATTTGATGTTAACAGCAGCGGGCGAGATTTTGATATTGAGAAACCGCCTTTTAAAAAGATCAGCGCTAAAGACGATACCGGCAAAGAACTGGCAGGTCACAATACTGAAATGGTGAACCTGAAGCGAAACGTCTCTTCTGTTTTGCTTTCTTCAATTCCCGATGAATTAGTAAGAGAGTGCAGATTACAGGAAAATATTATAAGTTTCCATGTTGACAAACGCTGGCAGGCAAATCATATATCCAACAGAAGATATACTACTTATAAGGTAACCGACAGAAAAAGTAAAGATGTAAATGATGCCATCATAACAGATTTTATTTTCAGAAGAGACAGGAGGACCTCAAGGTTCAGCGCCCCGCGGAATGCTCCGCTGTTTGTGAACATCAGGAACGAAGTAACAGCAGAAGGGATAACTTATTTAGGCGCGGAAACAAGAGGCTTTGAACAAAAGATCGAAGATGGAAATTACCGGGCACAGATATTTGAAGACAGCATTTGCGACGGCTGTATTGCTGCAGATATTCAAATTGAAACAACCAGCTCAAACAGCGCTGTGCTCAAAAAACTGACCACGCTCGAAATTTTGCCCGCATTCTCACTGGTGACTGCTCCCGATTTTTTTCCTTATGTTGATGGTAACGATATCAGGGCTTACTATAAAGAGTCGTCAACAATGGATGAGCACTTCCTTGAAGGAGGTACCATCAACCTGAGTGGCATCAGGCTAAGAGGTAATCCTGATCTTCAACATCCCATCAGGCAGGTACAGGCTTTTGCAGAAAATGAAAAGAAAGATCCCTCTTTCGATACCATCACGGCTGTTGTATCCGCTGCGTTCATGAAACTGAATGAAGATTATAAAGCCAATGAAGAATTTCTGATAAACTTTAAAAGAGATTATAAAAACACCAGTTATCTCCCCGATACAGGCTCCGGAATATTTTTTCCGGGATGGGACGCTACTTATTCCGGAGAAGCGCCTGTATATCTTGCAACATTCGGGTTAGGCTTTCCTTTTCCTGAAGACATGAAACTATGTGCCGCCGCAAACGGCATGTGGCCCGTGGCATCTCCCGATGCTGGCAGAACATTCCAGGGCTCACTGGATAAAATACCATTTCTCGGAAAACCTGCAACTTCTGTTCCCTTAATGGATAACGAGATCGGCTACCATGCTGAATCGCCGTTTGTGAAAGAGCACAATAATGCAACAACATTTGGCTGGGATGGAGAACAGGGACCTTTTCTGCATGTTCTGAACGAAAAGTTATACGTAAACTTCAGTGATATCGGCAGAGCGGACTATGTAAAGAACATCCTTGATGCCAACGTGGGTTTCAATATGCAGCTTCTCCGCGATATTGAAAGCAGTGAAATAATAAACAGGATGGAATGCCTGAGAAAAACCATAAGAGCCATTGACAATAGGAAAGTTGAGTTTACAAAGTTGTGGCTTATCAGCGCTGAGAAAGTAAATGACTGGACACAAGGTGCACCGGGCTATGGCATTCCGCGCAATCTTATCGGCAATAACAATTCCTGGGCTACAAACGCCCGGCCCGGCATATCAGGAAGCGGTTACTTATTTGTATTTGCAGATGCGCAGCAGGAAACAAAAGAAGAACTGAAAGCATTCTATGATTCTAACAGGAAAAGGCGTACGCAGGTCTGTAGAAAGATTTACATATGCCAGGTTACTCCCGAAAGCCTCGCATGGTGCAAGCTTCCTGGAACAATTAAAAATCCGGTAACTGATCTCAAATGGATACAGGTTTAGCCAAAAGTGACACATCATCGCAAAACTATGACGTAGTTGTTATTGGTTCAGGACCTGCAGGCATAGCAGCAGCTATCAATTGCAAACTGCAAGGGCTGCAAACTGTATTGATCACAAAAGCTCCGGCGGATACGCACACGTTTGAGAAAAATGTATTGCGGCCAACAGAAAGCGTTCATCCCGGCATCTCATCATTATTAAAAACTTTACAGGCAGAACATGTATTGCATGATTCATCCACCGGAATGTATGAAGGCATTCAAACAGGCAATCAATATGCAGCTTTAGGGTCTGATGCAGAAGGTGCATGGAAAGGTCATCATATAGATCGCAGCCTGTTCAATGCAGGCCTGTTGCAATGTGCACAGGCGCAGGGAGTATATATTGTAACCGGAGAAACAGTGGACGCAATTATTGAACAAGACAACAGCATCACAGGTATCAAAACCGTTTCGGGGAAAACCTTCACAGCAAAATATGTGATCGATGCGAGCGGCCGGGCACGACTGGCCGGCAAAAAATTGAAATTTAAAGAGCGATA
This sequence comes from Chitinophagaceae bacterium, assembly GCA_049689695.1. GTDB lineage: Bacteria > Bacteroidota > Bacteroidia > Chitinophagales > Chitinophagaceae > DASPKM01. The sequence goes on from JBAVMD010000678.1 coordinate 16,675, forward strand.
TATTTCGCCGCCTTTGGTCTCATGGACGGGAGTGTCAGGCCCCATTGATAACGAAACATTTTCTTCCCTGAAAACATCGTTCATTCCTGAACCAAACGGGTGGACTTGGCTTGCTCCTGCGTCCCAGGCATACTGTACCTGGACGAGGCTTGCACGCAAAGGAGAAAAAGATTTTCGATCGCCAAAGGAACTCGAGCATTTTGCATTAGCAGGGAATGTACAGGTTGCCAATATGCGCTGGCGCATCTTCAGGCCCTTGTGCACAGAAGGCCTGGTGCTTTGTGGTGATGCGGCCGGCATTATCGATCCTGCCGCCGGGCAAGGCATACTCAATGCCATCTGCTCTGGCATTTACGCAGCCCGCACCGTTATTGCATGTTTCGCCAATCCCGCGCTCGCATCTTTTTATCTTGCGCAGTACGATGATTGGTACCTGTCACAGTTCCAGGAAAAAGCTGACCGGTTGAAGCAATACTATGCAGAACAGGGGGTGAATGTATTCTGAATTTGTTCGACTGCAATTAAAATACCGTACTATCACGCTTTTTCACTTCGCGCAATTCCCTTAACATCGCTTTTTCGTTTTAATACTTCATATTAAACCTTAAACTAAACACTTCTTATGAATGGTAAGATCAGCTCCATGGCAATCTATCCTCCTGTTGGGGTTGTCCGTGTTGGAAATTCCAATGAATTTTTTCTCGCATCTGAAATACCCGGTCAACCGGCCATTGCAAAAGGCGGTTACAAAGACAATTTAGGACGGGTAAAAAAACAAGCCGTTTGCTTTCACGTATACGCACTTGATGAAAACGGAAACGTTTTAAAAGAAATTACTGCTGATGATGCCGACATAACCTGGCGCATTCATGTAGCAAATCATAAAGCCGGGTGGTATCAATTCATGAATGCATTGGATTTGCCGGGACTTGCCATTCCTGCTCCATTTCGCAATGGTGCCGTTAATGGTGCAGACAGGCAGAAGCTGATCATAGATCCTGGCCCCAGGACCATCAGCGGAAAGAACATAAGCGGTCCCGATTATTATTTCACAGGCGGAAAATTTTACGATAAGCCAGTGCCGCTTGGCGAAGCAAGAACAGATGAACATGGCAGGCTGATCGTATTGGGTGGCGATGGTAAGTCAGCGTCTTACAACAATTCCCCTGCCATCACTTTTGCAAACAACGATGGCTGGCACGACGATGTATCAGACGGTACTGTGCGCGCATCCATTACGCTGGATGGACAAACTTTTGAAGCAGAACCTGCAATGGTTGTAGTAACTCCGCCTAACTTCGGGCAGGGCCTGTATGCCGTTGTTACGATGTACGATGTAGTGAGCGACCTGTTTATAAGATCAGGCTGGATGAAAGGCCCGGACAAAGTTATCTTCTACGAACACATCTATCCCATACTTGAACGCACGGTGCAAACCCAATGGGTAAACCAGGGCTTTTATATTTTATTCGGGCAAAATTCTCCGAGCGACTTTACTGCAGGTGAGTTGCTGAAGCAATTATCAGATCCATCCAAAGCTTCGCAGGAACTGCGCTATAAAGTTTTTGCATGGTACCGCAAACCGGAAGGTGAGCTGTATGAACCTGCAAAAATTCCGCCTTTTTATGGCGATGCTTTTGGCGATTATGAAGCGCTTCCAAATGTGGACCTACCGCTTACTGCCACGCAATACGAATGGATGCAGCAATGGGCGGATGGAAATTTTGAAACCGGCACAAAACCTACACCTGTTTCTTTTGAAAGCTTAAATCCCCAACAGCAAACAGAATCGCTTAACCGCGCACCGTTGGAAGAATGCCTCGGCGGGCCTTTTCACCCGGGCATAGAGATCACATGGCCTTTCCGGAATCTTATTTTCTGGGAGAAGGCCTTTCGTATTAAAACGCTGCCGGAAGATGAAATACCTGCGGTAGATTACGGTCCATTGCTTTCGCCTGCAATTGCATTGGCTCCTGGTGGGCCGCTTGACGGAAGCGGGCCGGGTTCACTCAGCCGATGGATGGGTGTGCCCTGGCAAACTGATGAAGCGAGTTGCTTATCTGGCTATGATCCTTCTCTCTATCTTACCATTCCTTCTTTTTGGGCAGCCCGTGTACCTAATCAAATATTAACCGAAGACAGTTTTAAGCGGCTCTCTGATTCGAATATGAATGATGCGCAAAGATTGAAGCACCTGGATTACCGGCAGGATTGGCTGCGGGACCTGGGAACGCAATACCAGGCAAAAATAAATGCCATGGTTAAGCGCTGGCATGAGCTCGGAATTATCGTGCAGCATCCGCTTCCACCAGTTGGAACTACAAAATGGCTGCCGGAACAATTATGGGTTGAGTCTGACAGAGGGCCTTTTGCAGTAGACGATCCTACATTTAAACAAGTGCTCATTGCAGAAAATGCAGAACCCAAAGTGGTCAAGGAAGCTGCAATATTACTTGATGAGGTAGCCGGCCGCGTTAAAGCACCCGCAAGGCCTAAACGTGCACGCCGTAGTTTCAGAAGAGATGAAATGTAAATGAAAAAAAACACCCAGGTTATTATAGCCGGCGGCGGGCCCGCCGGTATTGCAACAGCTTTAAGCCTTACGCAACGCGGTATAGAATGTGCCGTGGTTGACGATAGAACTTCTGTAAGCATAAAGGCCGGTGAAACCATTCCGCCTAATGCAAAGCCTGTTCTTGTAAGGTCTGGCATAGACCATCTGCTTGCTGCGCCGGAACATCTGCCCTGTTATGGAAACCGTTTTTTATGGGGCGATGAAAACATAAGCGATCACGATTTTTTTTCGAACGTTCACGGCAACGGCTGGCACGTTAACAGGTTATTTTTTGAAGAACAATTGCAGCAATATGCTGCCTCGCAGGGAGTGCGCCGGATAAAAGGCCAGGTAGTAAAATGTAATCGTTCCGCAGATGGCTGGCAGCTGACGTTTCATGACAGCAACAAAAATGTACGCGAACTATCCTGCAGTTTTGTTGCAGATGCAACAGGCCGCGCATGCCGCATAGCACGCTTACTTGGCCATAAACGCAACAGGCTGGATTCTTTAACAGGGCTTTGGAGCACTTTCGATCTTGAAGAAGAAGTGCATCCTCAATATACATTCATACAAGCTGTGCAAGACGGATGGTGGTATGCAGCACCACTGAGTGGAAAAAAACTGGCGCTTGCATTTATGACAGATGCCGATCTGCTGGATTTGCGTATGCAGCAAATGCCTTACTTTCTTAAAACGGCAAAGGAGTGCAGCCTGGTAGAGCCGCTGATACAAAAAATAATTGATCCCCCGGCTGCACATCCTTTCGTGAGAACAGCTTCTACTTCGTTCATCGCGCAGCGTTATACAAGCTCTTATCTCGCGGTAGGCGATGCCGCCTATGCGTATGATCCGCTTTCTTCATACGGAATGGTGTCTGCACTCGAAGGAGGCTACTATGCTGGTCATGCCATTGCCGATGCTTTATCAGGCAACAACGATGCGCTGACGGCTTATGACGTTATCATCAGCCAGGCCTTCAACATCTATCTGCAGATGCGCACAAAACAATACCAGTCTGAAAAGCGATGGTCTGACAAAGCTTTCTGGAGCAGAAGAAAATAATGTGTGACCAATTATGCGATAACAACCGCTCGTTTATTTTCCGGGTTCCACACCAATACACCTGCCAATGCCAGCAAGGTAAGTGCTATGTTAAATGTTATATGCACAGGGTAAGGCATGGACCCCAGAATACCACCGCATGAGCAAGGAATATTCTTGTAGCCAAAATAAAGAACGGATAAGTAAGCTGAAAACAACAGCATCACAAACAATGAGGTATAAAAACCCGCACGCAAAGTCCTGGGCAAACTAAGTAAAACTGCTGCGATAATTTCTATTGCCAGCACTCCAATACCAACAAGCGTTGTATTGAAAGGTTCCAGCAGAGGTGACTGTTTCATTTGCGAAGTGAATGTTACAAAGTCAGTACCCTTTACAAATGCACCGTAAAATAAAGTGATACTGAGCGCCAGCCGGGCAAAGCCAGGCAGGAAATTATTTACAATTTGCTTTTTCATTAAAGGAAAGGAGTGTGATTTTATGATTAAAGCTGATGGCCAGTCGATCATCTATGCAGGCAATTGAAGAAATCTTCATCCCTGTAATACCGGGTACAGGAAAACTATAGCAGTAATTTCCGGTGATTGCAGCATACACATCAACAATAGGCTGGTTTGCATGTGGGTCACCGGCACTGCGTGCGTAAGACAAAATAAAAAGATAGTTTTTGTTAGCAGTCGCAATCCTGTTGGTTACAGGAGCTTTGCTGGAAAGGATGCGTCCCATGGGAGTGGAAGTGCTCATATCCCTCACCGGATTTTTATCAACCGATTGAATATGGTGAATTTTGCCGGATGCATAATCATACCGCAGCACATCCGCATTGTAGAATGGCAGGAAAAAAACAGAAGTATTATCTGCATCTTTAAAAAGCTGCCCACGATGCGAAACGCCCCAGTCTTTAAAAGAAGCGAAGGCATAAATAGTATCTGATGGTGTGTTTGCTTCACCAAACGCTCTCAAAAAAGCATCCTTGCTTTTACTATTTGATTGCTGCAACGTGTAGCCGGGGCCATAATTTTTTACAGCGCCCATAACACCACGTGGCAGGCTATCAGCAAACGAAAGCGAATCTTTAAAATCTGTTCTATAAACGGAGCGGTTATTTATATCGAAGCAGTATACATAATTACTGTCTATGCTCATGGAATGTATAATACCACGCTTACCCGGCGGATCGTATGATATCCTCTTCAGCAAATTTCCGGCACTGTCCATTTGTACAATGCGCCGCGCGCCAATGCTATAGCCTATAAGCGTACCTCTCCAACTGGTAAGCACATCAATATTACAGGGCGCTTCAATCAAGGCATCAACTTCTACTGCAGAAGGAGAATAATTTCTGGTGAAGTTGGTATTGACGGCCGGCTTTTTATTTTGATTAGTCAGGTAGTAAATAATACCGGCGACCGCTAAAATGAGGATTGATATCCACGCAAATTTCTTCACTGGAGCAATGGTTAAATTGAAAAAAAATTAAGGGCTGCTGATAACAGCCCTTAAAATCACATCATTAAAAAGGCTGTGGAGCAAAGTCGGAATAATCTACCAGGTAGATAGGTTCGCCAAATGCATCCCATCCCACAAAACAACAATCGTTAGGGCGGGGTTCGCATTCAGGATCTGCAGCCGCAGGAGATGCTTTTGCTTCTGTCATGAACATCAGAGCTGCACTAATAGCCAGTGCGCCAAAAAGGAACTGAAACTTTCTCATTCAACTTTTCTTTATAGGATTGCAATATTGCCAAGGTTTAATTTGCATTGATGAACATCAATGCGTCGGCCAAGATAAATTGAACTAATCATTCACGCGTTATACGTGAATAACTTGTTTTCTTATCGGCTTGTTAATGCGGAATTATAAAATTGACGAGGGTTATTTATTAATGAATAAATAAATTTTACTC
>JBAVMD010000679.1:0-3481 GCA_049689695.1 Chitinophagaceae bacterium
TGGGTTACCTTTTTGTATTGTCTGAGCCGAAGAGATACAAAAGCGATGCGCTGATACCGGAACTTTTCCGCCAGCCTAAACAGCTTACGCAGGATTATTCCCCCGTATATTCTTATGCCATTTATAACAATGGCGACCTGATAGATTATTATAACGATTACCAGTTCTCCACGCATCTGAAAGACGTAGATGTTCCGAAAAGAGAGTTCGACCAAAAGAAAAAGAATGGATATGATGAACTGTGGTACCGCCATTCGAAAGATAAAGTAGTGGTGATAGCCAAGAAAGATAATTCAGTGATCGAGGCTATTACGTTGTTTGCGTACCTGTTCAGCGCCTTCCTCTTTCTGCTGGCTACGTTCCGTGTGATCTCGCTGGTGATAGCGTCGCGCTTCAGGCTTAGCCTGCTCAGACATGCGTGGCAGTTGAACATCCGCTCGCAGATACACTCCACCATTATCTTTATCAGCTTGCTTTCTTTTGTGGTGATCGGTATTGCCACGATCATCTTTTTCATCAACCGTTACAACCGCAATAACCAGGAAAGGCTCAGCCGCGCCATACAGATCATGACCAATGAGCTGCAGACGAAGATCCAGGACCATTCTGTTTTTAACGACAACATCAAGATATATGAAACCGGATCCAATATGGAACTGGTGGAGCTGGTAAATGAAGTGGCAGATATTCATGATGCAGACATTAACCTGTACGATCTCAATGGCAACCTGATCGTATCGTCCAATCCTGTGATCTACGATAAAGGCATCCTGAGCCAGAAGATGGATGCCACCGCTTTCTTCAAGCTGCACAATTCACAACTGGTGCAATTTGTGAACGAAGAAGAAGTAGGATTGCTGCAGTACCTGAGCATTTACTGCCCGGTGCGCGATGAATCAGGCAATGCGTATGCTTACCTGAATATTCCGTCTTTCACCTCGCAGGAGGCGCTGAAGCAGGAGATCTCTAATTTCCTTGTAACCATTATCAACCTGAACGCGTTCATCTTTTTGGTAGCAGGCGCCATTGCACTCTTCATCACCAACCGCATCACTTCTTCTTTTACGCTGATAGGTCAGAAGATGCAGCAGATCAACCTGGGCAAGCTGAACGAAGAGATCATCTGGGAGCGCCAGGATGAAATAGGCGAGCTGGTGAAAGAATACAATACCATGGTGCATAAGCTGGAAGACAGTGCGGCCGCCCTTGCAAAAAGCGAACGCGAAGGCGCGTGGAGGCAAATGGCGCGGCAGGTAGCGCATGAGATCAAGAACCCGCTCACGCCTATGAAGCTGAGCATTCAATATTTACAAAAGGCCATCGACAATAATTCGCCGAATGTGAAAGAGATGACCGGCAATGTTGCGCGCACGCTGGTGGAGCAGATAGACCATCTGTCTAAAATTGCGTCGGACTTTTCTCAGTTCGCAAACATTGGGAATGTGCGTAATGAAGTGTTCGATCTGCATGAAGTGATCTACTCCATTTCTTCTCTTTATGAAACCAACGAGAAGCTGGAGTTCACCTGGCAGCCGGTAAAACAGCGGCTGATGGTGATGATGGACAGAACACAGATCAACCGTTTGCTCACCAACCTGCTTCAGAACGCATTAGAAGCCTGTTACAAGAAGGAAGTGCGAAAGGTAAGCCTGGTAGAAGAAATACAGGGAGACTCGATCCTGCTCAAGATAACAGACAATGGCGAGGGTATCCCTGCCGCGATGCAGCAAATGATTTTCGTTCCAAACTTCACTACCAAATCTTCCGGCACCGGCCTCGGGCTGGCGATGAGTAAAGCTATTGTAGAGCAGGTGAAGGGTGATATGTGGTTTGAAACTGCGGAAGGAGTAGGAACCACGTTCTTTATAAAGCTGCCTTTTTTGCGGGCAACTGATTAGGGATGAGAAAGGGAACGCGGATCATCATGATCTTTTAGGATTTATTAAGATTAGTTGCTGCATGTGGTTAGCCATTTACTATTTCAAGAACAGATCATAATAAATCCTAAAAGATCATGATGATCCGCGTTGCCTTTTATATCCCTATCGCGGCTTTTCTTTTTTCCAAAAAACTTTCAAATTCTTTCAAACTAAAACTACTCAGATTCTTTTCCTTAGTAAGGCCGCCTTTTTGTGCAGCAAGGGTGCCGTATCGTACATCATCAAAAGCGCCTACGGAATGCGCATCGGGATCGATGGAGATCAGAACACCCTGTTCCAGCGCAATATCAATCCATTGACAGCTCATATCCAACCGCCGCGGGTGCGCATTTAATTCGATCACTACTTTATTCTTCGCACATACCTCGATGATCTTTTCATGATCAACAGGATAGCCCTGCCTGCTCAGCAGCAATCGTCCAGTGAGGTGGCCCATGATGGTAGTGTATGGATTATCCAATGCACGCAATATGCGGCTCATTGCTTTTTCTTCGGTCATCTTAAGATTGGAATGAACGGAAGTAATCAGCAGATCGAAAGTGGAAAGAATATTGTTGGTGTAGTCGAGCGCTCCATCGCCCAGTATATCGCACTCGATGCTTTTGAATATGCGGAAAGGCTTGAGCTTTTCATTCAGCTCATCGATCTGTTCGTGCTGTGCTTTGATGCGGTCTTCTGTAAGACCACCTGCATAAGCCGCATTTTTGCTGTGGTCGCTGATGACCATGTATTCCCATCCACGCTTCATGCAGGCCTTTGCCATTTCTTCAATGGTGTTTACGCCATCGCTCCATTTGCTGTGGCAGTGAATGAGCGCCTTGATGTCTTCCGGCTGAATCAAATTTGGCGCGGGCTCATTCAGTTTTTGAATGGTGCGGCTTTTTTCGCGAAGCAAGGCGGGAATGTAAGAGAGCTTTTGCTTGCTGAATGCTTCTTCTTCTGAAGCTATGTTTTGTAAAGAGTTCTCGCCGAAATTATTTTTCCATTGGCTCAAAAATTCTTCACTGCAGCTGGTAGCAAAAAGCGTTTCATAAAAGGCGGGTGCCTCACTGTATTGAAATGAAAGCAAAACATTTTGCTCCCCTTTAAAGGAAATAGCATCTGCAAGCTGGCTTTCTGTAGTGAAGCCATTCGGCTCAAAAAATAACTGCAGTTGCAATGGCTGGCAGGTGGTGATCCATTCCAGCCGGTCGATAATTTCCAATTGTCTTTTGAACTGCCCCGTAAATTCGAACTGTTCATTGGGAAATTGTTTGAGCAGGTTCTTATGAATGGAATCTGCGTACAATTCTACTTCCACGTACAAATGACTTCCCTGGCTTTTCTGGTAGAACTCTATGGATTCTTTTACGGTCTCCTGTGTTTTTGCCCCGAAGCCTTTAAAGTTGAGCAGGCGATTTTCTTCGCAGGCGTATAATAATTCGCCGATGCTTTCAAGCCCCATTTCTTTCCAGATGGTGCATATCTTTTTTGGACCAATGCCTTTAATGTTGAGCATTTCTACAACACCGGGCGGCGTTTTTTCGATATAATCGTCCAGT
>JBAVMD010000680.1:0-2786 GCA_049689695.1 Chitinophagaceae bacterium
GCATGAACTCTACAATTGCAACCTCCGCTCAGAGCTGGCTGTTCTCACGGCCTGTGAATCAGGTAAGCCAGGCTACCAGGATGGCGAGGGCATGATATCCCTGGCACACGCTTTCAATTACGCCGGCAGCGAAAGCATGGTAACGGGCCTTTGGAAGATCGATGAAAAAGCCAGTACCATGCTGATGGAAACATTCTATAAAAATCTGTTGCAGGGAATGGACAAAGCCGAAGCGCTCAGGCAGGCCAAGTTGAATTACCTCAGCAGCGCCCAGGGCCGTATGCTGGCGCCGCAATACTGGGCAGGCCTGGTATTGATGGGCGATCCTTCACCGGTTACTGTCAAAGAACTAAATACAGCATCCACCTGGTGGTGGATTGGCTGTGGGATATTATTGGTTGCGATTGTTGGTGTTGTACTGTTGAAGAGACGCCGCGCTTAACGCACTTTGCGCATTTCCTTCCAATGCTGGTCCTGCAGTACCGACGCAGGATTGAAATTTGGATTGTTGCTCAGAATAAAGCTGGTACCATCGCCGCGGCTCCATGCGTGGTTATAACCTGAGCTCATTTCGAATTTATTACCTGTTGAAGCATCCTGGTAATTCTCCACTTCGCGAATGGTCTTGATAAATTCCGTGTGCATACGGTCCTGCGAGGCCTGGCTCGATTCCCAGCTCCGCATCTGTGTGTCCATTGCTTTGAGCCTGTCTTGCCCGTTCCTGACGGCTTGTTCGCCGATGCGTTTTGTTTCTGCATCCATCATCGCAATTCTTCCTACGTGAGCCGTATGGCTTTGTTGCCTTGCCTGGCGCCAGAAGCCGTTCACTGCATCATTCCATGCAGGGTTAGTGCGGAAGCTGGACATGATCATTCCATAAAGGTGTTTTGCCTGCTCTTTGGCTGATGAGGGATATTTAAAAATTGTTCTTTTGCTGATCTGTGTGGTATACGACTGGGAGTAAGAGCCGGTGTAAGCATTGGGAATTGTTGTTCTCATAATAGTACTTCCCAGGGTTACCATTGCTTCTGTTCCATCATTCAACTTCAGCGTGGCATTCAGTGCCGTTTGGTCAAACTGAACGTCTGATGCGCCATATTGCATTAGTTCGTTTCTTGCCTTCTCATTTCCTTGCTGCATCTGTTTTACAACTGCAGCATTGGCTTCAACACTGATCACCTGGGCGCCCAACTCCCGTGCAAATAGCTGGCGCAGGTAAGTTTCCGCGTTCATTGGCTGACCCGTGCGGCATAAGCTATTTCTATCGTTGTTCTGATATTGCGCCATCTCCGGGTTCCAGGAATAAAGCACCTCTGGCAGCATTTCAAATGTATACTTGCCATCGCCGGAGGTAGCCCTCAGTTTCCTGTAAGTACCTGCGCAGGTTTGGCCCGGGCTGATCCAGATAACATCTCCATGGCTGTTCCAATCTTTGGGAAGCAGCAGACTGTAAGCTTCCTGTGGTTGGGCAAAACCTGTTTTGTCCATAAGGCGTACGCGCTTGTACACGAGATAATCTTTCCCTTCCGTAAACTGCTGTTTTTGGGCAGCATTTGAAGCAATGCTTTGATTATTGGTTTTGGTTTGACCGGCACCAAAAGTGAAGATGAAGAGCGCCGGAACAAGTGCGAAGATTATGCGTTTCATGATGATGATTTTATTGGTTGCTGACATTATATCGGGCAACCGGATAAAGGTCATCAGGCCGGCCAGAATATTTCTAACTCCTTAAGATCTTCTCCATTTTTCTACCTTTTGCCAGTTCATCAACCAGCTTATCCATATAACGGACCTTTTGCATGAGCTCATCCTTTATATCTTCTATACGGTATCCGCAAATGACACCCGTAATTTTTGACGCATTTGGATTAAGCTGCGGCGCCTGCGCGAAAAATGTTTCCAGGTCAGTTTTTTTATCAATTTGTTCCTGCAATGTTTTCTTGCTGTATCCCGTTAGCCAGAGTATAACCATGTCTACTTCTTCCTTCGTGCGTCCTTTTTTTTCCACTTTCTGTATATACAAGGGATAGATACTCGCGAAAGACATTCTATATACTCTTTCTAAATTCTTCATTTTGGGATGTATTATTTCTCAAAGTTAACCCGCGTTATTGCACTTTGCGCATCTCCTTCCAGTTCTGGTCCTGGAATACAGAAGCAGGATTGAAATTGGGACTGTTGCTGAGAACAAAGCTGGTTCCGTCGCCGCGGCTCCAGGCATGGTTATAACCTGAAGACATTTCGTATTTATTGCCTGTTGAGGCATCCTGGTAATTCTCCACTTCCCGGATCGTCTTAATAAATTCTGTATGCATGCGGTCCTGTGAGCTCTGGGTTGAACTCTGGGTTGTTTCCCAATTCCGCGCCTGTGTGTCCATTGCTTTCAGCCGGTCCTGCCCGTTGCGGATGGCTTGTTCGCCAATGCGTTTGGTCTCTGCATCCATCATTGCAATCCTGCCTACGTGAGCTGTATGGCTTTGCTGCCTTGCCTGGCGCCAGAAACCGTTTACCGCATCGTTCCAGGCAGGATTTGTACGGAAGCTTGACATGACCATGCCATAGAGATGTTTCGCTTGCTCTTTATCTGATGAGGGATATTTAAAGATCGTTCTTTTGCTTATCTGCGTAGAGTACATCTGGGTGTAAGCGCCTGTATATACGTTGGGCAGGGTAGTGGTCATAATAGTTGAACCCAGAGTTACCATTCCTTCCGTGCCGTCGTTGAATTTCAGGGTGGCATTTAAGGCCGTCTGATCGAACCGGACGTCTGATGCGCCATATTGCAT
>JBAVMD010000681.1:0-6538 GCA_049689695.1 Chitinophagaceae bacterium
CAACCGGTTGAATATTGTGCTGGGAGAAGTAGTGGCGCGTACTATATTTCAACTGGTGGTAACTGCATTTATTCTTGGGTGCGGCGTGCTCTTTTTTAATTATACGCTCATACATGGTTTTATAACCTTCCTCGAAATAATGGTGCTGTGCTTTGTTGCATTGATCGTGTTTATGGGATTTGGATTTATTGTGAGCGGCCGTGCAAAGAACGATAGTTCTATTCCGCCTTTCGCTAACCTGATCACGCTGCCGCAATTTCTGTTGGGCGGTACTTTCTTTGCAGTTGAGGCATTTCCTTCCTGGTTGCAGCCTATCAGTAAAGTATTGCCTTTAACGCACCTGAACACTGCTATGCGCGACATCGCCTTTGAAGGCGCGCACCTCTGGGATGAATGGAGGGAGCTGGGAGTGCTGGGTATTTGGGGAGTAGCGGTGTATTTGATAGCGGTGAAAACTTTTAAATGGGACTAAAAGGGAACGCGGATTATTAGGATTGGTTAGGATTTATTAGGATTGTTCCCGCATTTTTTTTATAACGTAAGCAACTCCAGCAACTGATCTTAATAAATCCTAACAGATCCTAATAATCCGCGTTCCCTAAACCTCACCATAAACCAAACCTGCTATTTAGAAGAACCTCTATCTTCGCGCATGCGTTTCTTTAAACTCTTCCTCATCAGCATTGTTGTGATCGCTTTGCTGCTTGTAGTATTTTCCATGGTGCTGCCATCGCACGTGCGCATATCCCGTGCGATAGATATTAAAGCGCCCACAGAAAAAATACAATCATACATCTCAAGGCTCGAAGACTGGCGGAAGTGGAATGCCTTGCTGAACGACCCGGCTATCAATTTTATTTCCGCTGATTCACAGCACATCAAAACCAACCGTTTTGATATTTACCTAAGAGCGGTAAAAACAGATTCGGTGCATACGCTCTGGATACAGCCCGATGGGAAAGCCTATAACAGCCAGTTCGCATTTACCTCATCTGCCGGCGTCACTGTCGTGCAATGGTATTTCGATTTTCATTTCCGCTGGCCCTGGGAAAAGTTCGGAAGCCTGGTTTACGACCAGCAAATGGGGCCTGGAATGGAAAAATCACTTACTGAACTTCAGCGGCTGGTGGAAACTTCTCCCTAACTTAGATGATCTAAAATTTAAAACGAGTATACCATATGAAGCACTTATTATTTCTACTGCTTGCAGGTTTGTTTGTATTTCCTGCCTGCTCCCAGAACCGCAAAAGCCCGCACGAAACAGTAAAGGGCAATGATGTGTCTGTTACGTATGGACGTCCTTATAAAAAAGGCCGCGAGATTTTCGGAGGGCTTGAAAAATACGGCAAGGTATGGCGTACCGGGGCCGACGAAGCGACCGAGATCACGTTTGATAAAGATGTAACATTCGGCGGCAAGCCTGTGAAAGCCGGCACGTATACGCTTTTCACTATTCCAGGTGAAGAGAAATGGGGCGTTATTCTCAACAGCCAGCTTGGTCAATGGGGCGCTTATGATTATGAGAAGAACAAAGGAAAAGATGTATTGCAGATAGAGGTGCCTGCAAAAAAACTCGACAACGTAGTGGAGCAGCACACCATACGCTTCGAAGGCGATAATATGATCATTGAGTGGGATAAGGCCCAGGTGGCGGTCCCGATCAAAGCAGGATAATGTGAAAATGGCTCAATAACTCAATGACTCAATTTAGAGCATTGAGTTATTGAGCAATTGAGCAATTTTCAAATTGGAAGCGGCCTTTAAGCCGCTTTTTTTTGCTTTCATCCCGAATTTGCAGGAATTTGAAATATTTTCTGCCGGGTTTTGCGGGAATTTTTAAAATGTTCTTAGATTCGTTACGCGTCTGCAGGCGGCATCCGGCTGTGTCTTTGGATCGAAAGCACATATTACGGCACCGACTTCCGAACCTCATACGTCCATTAAACCACTTCCGCTCTTACGGCTTTTGCCGGAAATCACGCTTAAATACAAACCAGGCATATGAAAAACAAGATCAATTTAACTGCAACAAAGCGATTCGCTCTATTGCTGCTTATACAGCTATGCTGTATGGCGGCAATAGCCCAGGTGCGCGTGAGCGGCCGGGTAACCAACAGCACTGGCAGCGCCCTTCCGGGCATGTCAGTCGTTATAAAGAACACTACGTTTGGAGGTTCTACCGATGCAAGCGGCAATTATTCTTTTACTGCTGATCTCAAACCGGGGACTTATGAAGTGGAAGTATCGGGTGTGGGGTTTAAAACGCGGCAACAATCCCTCGTGGTTGGAACTGCACTTACTTATGATCTGAATGTTCAGTTAGCAGAAGATGCATTAGGATTGGATGAAGTCATTGTTACTGGTACTTTAGGGCAAACTTCTAAACGGCAGATCGGTAATGCCATATCTACTATAAATGCACGGCAACTGCAAAACACCGGCGCATCTAACCTGAGCGCTATTTTAAATGGACGTGTAATGGGGGCGCAGGTAACACAGAATTCAGGTGAGCCCGGAGGTGGAATATCCATCAAGTTACGTGGCGTAGGCTCTATTTTCGGTTCATCGGAACCGTTATATATTGTAGACGGGGTTATTATTGATAACAGCTCTGCAAACGTTATTAATCTCAGCGCAGATGCACAGGGAGCAAGGATCCAGACCGGAACAAACAGGCTGGTAGACATCAATCCCAACGATGTGGAGAGAATTGAGGTGATCAATGGCGCTGCAGCTGCTGCGATATACGGGTCAAGAGCCTCTAATGGAGTTGTTCAGATATTCACCAAAAAGGGCAGGGGAGGCAAACCTAAGGTTACGCTTACTACCAGTGTGCAACACAACTCTCTGCGCAAGCCGCTTGAGTTTAATGATTACCCTTTTCGCTTCGGCATTCCGCAGGACCCGCGTTTATTTGCAGCAGGCGACAGGCTTACCATTGTTGGCAACCTGAGAGCAAACCAGACAACAATACCAGGTACAGGCCCCGCAGCGCTTGGCGGCAGGCTGGATACTACCAAGTACGGGGTAACACGTTACGATTACCAGGATAATATTTTCGAAAGCTCATTTGGCACGGATAACCATATATCAGTAGTTGGCGGCAACGAGCAGGCCAATTATTATTTCTCGGGTTCTTATATGAAGAACACCGGAATAGTCCGGAACACAAATTTTCAGCGATATGGTTTTCGCGCAAGAACAGATGTGACATTGAATAAATGGGCGAAGCTGTCAGGCGGCATACTTTTCTCCAATTCCAGGTCGAAAGACATGCCGAACGGGAATAATTTCTTTTCGCCTGTAAGTACCATGACCATCATCGACAATGTTTGGAACGTTGATGAAAGAGACGCAACCGGCGCGCTGAAACACGTAGAGCAGGTAAGAATGAACCCTCTTTCAGTTATTGAAACCTACGATATCCGGCAGGAAATAAACAGGACCCTCACTGATGTACAATTGCATCTGACGCCTGCAAAAAGATTAACGATCGATATTACCAACGGGTTCGATACTTACTCGCAGCAGGGATTTGAATTTCATGAGCGTCTTCCTTATCCATTGGTATCGGCCGCTTTCTTCCCTGACGGGTACGTGAGCACAGCCAGATATAATTTCTTTCAATGGACAACCGATGCTATAGCTTCTTATAAGTTCGATATCACAAATAATATCCAGTCAACAACATCCGCAGGCATATCCGCTCAATACATCAAAACAGCTTACACCGCACAGGAAGGCAGGGATCTTGTTCCGCTGGTGCGCACTGTAAGTGCGGCTCAGAATTTTTTTACTACTCCTGTTGATGTGAGAACGGAGCAATCCATCTACGGCTATTTCCTGCAGCAGACATTTGCTTTTGATAACAAGCTCTTTCTTACTGCGGCCGGCCGCTTTGATGGTTCTTCTGCATTCAATAAAGAAAACCAGAATATATTTTATCCCAAGGCGAGCGTGAGCTATAATATTTCTGATGAAGATTTCTGGTCAGGAGATTTCAGTGGCTGGTTCAATACCCTGAAGCTGCGCGCTTCTTATGGCAAAGCGGGTAACTTAAGCGGCATTGGTGCATACGACAGATTTATTATTTACAGTCCGATCGTATACACCGGCGGGGGCTTTGCACCCAGGAACCAGATTGGTAATGTGAACATCAGGCCCGAGATCAAAACAGAATGGGAAGCAGGTGCAGATATGCAATTCTTCGGCGGCCGGGTTGGCTTGCAGTTCAGCGTGTACAATCAGAAGATAACTGACCTTGTTCTTCCTTTCAATCTTGCGCCATCCAACGGGGCGTCATCGCTTGTTGACAATCTTGGAAAGATGACTAACAAAGGGATAGAAGTTATGCTTACCGGCAGTCCCGTTAAAAGCCAGAATTTCAATTGGAACGTTTCATTGCTGTACAACAAGAACAAAAATAAGATCACTGAGTTGTACAAAAGCGCAACCTTCATCGGCTTTGATGCGGGCGGTACACAAGGCGTGCTTGTTGGTTATCCGGCAGGCGTTTACTATGTGAACTATTATGCAAGGGATGCAAATGGAAATCTTGTGTTGAAAGATGTAAATGGTTACAAGCTTCCGCAGGTTGAGAGAGGTGACCCGATTACGAATATCCCTGCGCGTGATGCAAATGGCCTGGTTGTTCAGACCGCCACGCCGCTGCGTAAAGTGCTTGGCGATCCTAACCCTGATTTTACCGCGACACTTGTAAACGAGTTTAGTTTTCAATCATGGAGCGTGCGCATTCAGCTGGATGGCGTTTATGGTTTTGAAGTTTATAACTGGGACTGGATCACGCGAAATAATGTTGGCAATGGACTGATGGCGGAACGTGAGATGAGAGGTGAATTGCCGCGTGGCTGGGTTGCCGCGATCGGTGGATTTATCGGGCCACGTATACAGGAAGAACATGTACAGGACGGATCGTTTACGAAGTTGAGGGAACTGGCAATTAGCTACACATTGCCAAAGATGAAATTTGCGGAAAGCGTAAAAATCTCTTTGATTGGCCGTAACCTTTTGTCGTTCGACAGTTATAACGGATATGATCCTGAGATAAGTTCAGCCGGTCAGTCCATTGTAAGAGGTGATGATTTTGGAGCCTTTCCCATACCAAGGACCTTTCAATTTTCTGTGATCACAAACTTCTAAAACTGAAACCATGAAAATTACGATATATGTAATACTGATGCTTGCGATTGTAACGGGCATCGGTTGTAAAAAAGAATACAAAAATCCCAATGCTCCCACTGATGTGGAAGTATTCAACTCTGCGGAGGGAATGACGCGGGTAATTGTGGGAATAAAAAACAGGTATGCCGTAAACAATCTCGGCGTAGCATCTTTATATTCCGCTATTTCAGCCAGCGGTCTGTCAACAAAAGAAGTAGCTGTGCTCAATGCTGGTAATGCTGATCTTGCACAGATTGAAATTGGCGGAAGCAATGTGGCGCCTAATAATGGTGTGATCACAAGCTTATGGACAACTTCCAACATCGTAAACAGCGAAGCGCAAAAGCTCATCATTAATTCAGATAAGGTAGGGGATGCAGGCATTAAGAACGGTATTAAAATTTATGGACAGCTGTATAAAGCGCTTGCTTTGGGAACAATGGCTGCTTTCTGGGAGAATGTACCGATCAACTCCGGCGAGAATGCCACGTTCAAGCCGCGTGTGGAAGCTTTGCAAACGGCTGTGCAATTGCTTGATGAAGCATTTACATTGCTTGGAACAACCACCCTTCCTGCAACATTTACCGCGCAGGTAGGAACGGAAATTGACCTGCGCAATACCTTGCTTGCTTTGTCTGCCAGGTATAATATGATGCTTGGTAACAACGATGCTGCTATTACCAAAGCAGCGGCTGTTGATCTTACAAAAAGATCAGTGTTCTTTTTTAACAACACCAACCCTAACCCGGTTTTCCGTTCTGCTTTGGTTTCTAACAACGTGTACGGTATAAGAACAAATTTTGGATTGAGTGGTGCGCTAACGCCCGATCCCAATGATAAACGCATTGCATTTCACCTGACCAAAAATGCTTCGAACGGCTCAGGCTTTTTTCAGTCTGATGTTACAACCATCCCTGTTTACCTTCCGGGAGAAATGTTCCTGATACAGGCCGAGGCTTATGCACGTAAGAATGATTTTACAAATGCGAAAAGGTATCTCGATAGTGTATTGACCAAAAAGCCCGCGAACGATGCATTTGGACTAGGCGCAGACCTTCCTGCTTATGCCGGGGCGCTTACACAGCCGGCATTGCTGGAAGAGATATACAAGAACCGTGCAATCGAACTTTATTTAAGTGGATTGAAGCTGGAGGACAGCCGTCGCTTTAATCGGCCGGGGCCTGGCACACCCAATGCGGAGCGGTCGAGAAATTTCTATCCTTATCCCACGCAGGAAAGAGATGGAAACACAAACACACCAGCCGACCCGACAATTTGAGAGTAATTAGCTGATTGTGATGATTAGCTCATAAGCTGATGGAGGAACTCTTTAATCAGCTTATGAGCTAATCATCAC
>JBAVMD010000682.1:0-8357 GCA_049689695.1 Chitinophagaceae bacterium
CCTTAAATCCTTCTTCCAATCCGTGATTCTCTTCTTCCTCATCCACATTAGAAATCTATCCCCATCGCCACATGCAACACCGGCTTGCCCCTGAAAAATCCATTCATCTCCCATCCCGCATCAAAGCGCAGGAAATATCCCAGCAGGGTAGAGCGTGCACCAAATCCATATCCGCCGGCTAAAGGACCAATACCACCGGCCTTGATCACTACCGTAACCGGTGCATTTCCATAAGCAACAGTTGGCCTTGTGATCTTATCGTACTTGCCATTCCATGCGCTTCCCAGGTCGAAGAATTGTACCAGCTGGAAGTTGCGCAAGAACGCATTATTGATAGGCTTGTTGAACAAAGTTGAAAATACAGGGAAGCGAAGCTCACTGTTAATGATCAACGCATTGCTGCCATTGGCTGTGTTCTGGCGGAAGCCGCGCAGGTTAACCGCCAGTGACTGGTAAGCATAATCAGCATCCTGCGGCCTCGGGAACTGGTTGTATTTAGGAAACAACCATCCATCTACACCACCCAGGTAATAAATAATCTTGCGATTGCCCCATGAGAAATCACCCGCTGCACGCACTGCCCAGATAAAATTGCGGTAGATAGGATAATAATATCTTCCATCGAAACCTGCATTGAATGTAAAGCGTCCTTCAGTATTGGCAACTTTGCTGATCTGGCTGTTCCAGTCAAAAAATACTTTATAGCGCAAGCCATTCAGTATGTTCATTGCTTTCTGAATAGTGTTATCGTGCACATATTCCATTCTCACCAGGCCATACGTCTGCTTGTTCACATCGCCGATCTTCAATGCAAGAGAATCGAGCAATGGATCGCCGATGGGGCGCAGCACAACCCTGTCTGTACGCACACCGAACATCATGCGAAGGCTCTTTACCTTGTCGAACGGATATTTTACAACACCCTGGTAAAGATTGCTGATGGATTTCGCAGGCATTACAGCATTGAAATCGATGATCTGCGCATCGCCAACTTCCGTTTTGCGGTAATATATCAGTGAATAGTCAAGACGCTTTTTCAAATAATCTGCCCTCGCAAACCATTCGCCGCCGCCATCGAATAAAGCTGAATTATCAGCTATGAAAACGTCGGTGCCGGTATTGCCAAAAGATGCACCTGCACCCTGCCCGCTGAAGAAAGGCAAACGCACTGCGCCTGTGAACCTGATATCTTCCATCAGGTCGAACACAGAAGCCTTCAGCATTCCGTTGAATGCGCCGCTGCTGGTAAGGCTTACCGGCAATGCACCGGTGTATGGCTCATAGCGGTTAATAAGGATATCGTTATTGAACGTGCCCGAGAAATTATCTACCGAAAATTTAAGCTTATAATCGAATAGCTTAGCCTTCTGCAAAACAGTTTCCTGTTCCGCAGGCTGTGTGGTCACCACTCTGCCTGCACGGGTAGAATCTCGTCTCTCCCTGTCGAACTCACTTTCAAAAAAATCATTTCGCTTAGTGGTATCTGAACCCGGGAGCGGCGTTATCTGCACAGCCTGGCCACTTGCCAGCTGCGATTGGATCATGGTCTTTTTACGGTAATCGGTAGGTCTTGCATTCACATTCCTGCGTTTAAGCGCATTCTCATCTACACGCAGCTTGTACAGGAATTTAAGATCACCTTCCTGTCTTACCTCGCTCACCTGGCCATTATCGCCTGCTGTTTTTGTTTCAGTAAGGCTGCTCTGGTAATTGGTAAGCGGGAAAATATAAGCAGAATCTGTAGTTGCCGATACAAAGAAAATAGAATCCGGTTGTGCAAGATCGTAAGCCTTCAGCGTTGAATCGAGTTCCTGATCATCCGGGTTGCGGAGGAACATGTCGCCTACGCGATAAATAGTATCGGCGCCTGCACGCTCGGTAGCAAAAAAGCCTGCATAGCGGTTGCCAATGCCGTTCTCATCGCTCACGAAAGTGAAGTGCGAAACATTGTATTGCGAAGGGAAACGTGCATCGCCATATTTCAACGCAGTAAGCTGCGATACCTGCCTGAAATCGTTATTGCTCCAGTTATCGATCAGGAAAATATTATAATGATCGGTAGGCATAGAGGTATCAGCAGACACCGCCTTTGCGTTAGGCCTGTTAGAAGAGAAAATGATACCTGTCTTATTAGGGAAGGCAACAAAGGATGCATCGAGATCATCGTAAATATCATTAGTGATCTGGTCGAGACTTTCGTTGGCCAGCTTGAAAACATACACGTCGGATTGTCCTTTGCGTACTGCGCTTAGCAGCAAGGTGTTTGCATCCAGCATGAACTGCATGCTTTGTATCTGCTCAAACTGCGGCAATTCAATGTTTATGCGCTTAAACCTTCCTACCACATCGTATACAAATAATTTGATCTTTCCTTTCTCCCAATAGACTACCGCCAGGCGTGTGCCCTTGCCATCCCATGCAAGCAGGGGATAATTGGGGTTAATCTCGCCTTCTTTGTTGCGGATACCATTCTTCAGCAGCACTTTCCTGTTGATGTAGTTCTCATACAGCACTACACAGTTAACACCGTTGATGTATTCAACAACCGCATACGTCTGGCTGCGGAGAGCGGGGTTCGCGGTAAAGCGAATAAAATCTTTATTGGGCCTGATCTCTTCCACAACGGATACAGTGCCTTTGGGGAAATTGCGGCGGCCGCGAATGTCCTTGGCGAATTTCTCTTCCTGCTCGGCCATGAAATCCCTGAGAACAGCCTTGAACTTCTTTTTAGTGATCCTGTTAGAAGCGCTGTTCAGGTTACGGTAAACCCTTGCGAGGTAAAGGAAATAAGTAACATTCTCTTTCTTGTATTTCTCTGCTATATAGTACCAGAACGAGTGACCGGCAAGATTGGGCTTTTCAAATGCGAACTGGTAAAAGTTCTTGTACCTGCCGGAAAGCATGGCAGATTTCAATTGATCGTCCAGTTCTGTGCTCCAGGGTTCGGCAACATACTCAATGTATCCGTCAACCAGCCATTTGGGAAGGTCCAGCAAGGCCTGGTTGGTGGCAAACTCTCCCAGGTCGTCGCCAAACAACACATTATCTACCAGCGTGCGGGCAATTCCCTGGCGGACCTGTCTTTTCAGGTTCAGGTGGTCGCCATTGTAATACACGATGATCTTGTTATTCACCAGCTTGGTGATGCCGCCTGTTGTCTGCCAGTCGAGGTTGAGGCCAATGTTCGACTGCTCCAGGTCGTTGAAATGATTATAAATAATGATATTGCCGCGGCGCTGCAGGCCATATTCTACAAACTGTTCGATGCTGGGAAGTTCCTGCTCAGCTATCTGGGCCACGTATTTGGCCAGCGGCATGCCGTTCTCACTGAAATAAGAATTAAAATTGTCTGTCTGGTAATATTGCCATTTGAACTTCTTGAACTGTACCCGGTTTTTACCGAACTCAACGGTATTTACCTGTGCAGAAGCGGTGAAAGTGAAATTTAGAGCCAATAAACCAATAGCGATGATCCAAGCCTTACTCATCAATCGTTTCCGTTGAAAGCGCATATTCTATCTTTGAGTTTTAAAATTAACTAATTGCCCCATACCGGGGAAATGATTTTAAACAGGATAAATTCACTTCATGTTGACCGTAAAAGGATTTGTATTCAGCCCCTTCGAAGAAAATACTTATGTGTTGTATAATGAAGCCGGCGAATGCTGCATTGTTGATCCGGGTTGTTACCAGAGTAATGAACGCAATGAATTAAAAGATTTTATCTCTGAATCTCAATTGCGGCCTAAATATTTGTTAAATACCCATTGCCATCTCGATCATGTATTCGGCAACAGCTTCATAAACGAGACTTACGGTCTTGTCCCTCACATTCATCCCAATGAAAAGCTGGTGCTTGACTTTGCGCCGTTGGCGGCTGCTCAATATGGGTTATCGTTCAGCAATTATACTGGCGATCTCACCTACATAACGGAAACGGATGTGATGCGGTTGGGTAAAGATGAATTAAAAATAATCTTGGCGCCGGGTCATTCCCCGGGGCATGTGTGCTTTTACTGCGAGGCACAGCAATTTTTGATAGGGGGTGATGTGTTGTTCCGCGAAAGCATCGGGAGGTCTGATCTGCCTGGCGGCGATTTTAAAACGCTGGAGAACAGCATCCGGGAAAAACTATATGTATTGCCACCCGAAATGAAGGTTTATCCGGGGCATGGGCCGTTCACTACCATCGGGCATGAAATGGCGAACAATCCGTATGTAACGGGATAGGGAATTAAGAAAGCGCAGCGGCAGAAGAAAAAAGACGGATTGAAAGAAGGATTAAAGGATTACACGGATGTTTTTTTGTAGTCATCCGTGTAATCTGTGTAATCAAAACAAAATCCGTGCTTTTTCTTCTGCCACGAAGTGGCAAAATCCAAAAATCTTCCTTGATCTGCGCTATTGTCTTTAAAACTTCGTCATATATCTCCCTACATAAGGCAATCGTTCAAACTCCTTCTTCTCTATTTTCAATATAAACAAAGCAAACGCAGCAAGTAACGCAAGACCAGTAGTATAATGCAGGATGATCCATTCAGGAGTGAATGCAGATATTCCCATTTGAACCAGGTAAAGCAATGTTACGATCACGATGTAAGCCAGCAGCTTCTTCCAGGCATAAGGAATGGGATAGAACTTCTGCCCCTGCAGGTAACTCACTATCATCATGAACGCATAACAGAAGAAAGTAGCCCAGGCTGCACCCGTATACCGGAACTCCGGTATCCACCAGAAGTTCAATAAAATCGTAAGCAGTGCGCCGCCAATGGTGATGTAGGCCCCATACATATTCCTGTCTGTAAGCTTATACCAGATAGACAGGTTATAATAGATTCCCAGGAACACGCTGCCCATGGCAAGAACAGGAACAATATGAATGCCCTCGGCATATTCAGGGTAACGCCGGGCGATGAGCTCCTTCCAGAAATCGAGAAAGAGCGCCACTACCAGGAACATAAAACAACAGGCTATTACAAAAAACTTCATCACCCGCGCATAGGTACGGGGTGCGTCTTCTTTAGAAGATTGATTAAAAAAGAAGGGTTCCGCGGCCAGCTTAAAGATCTGGATGAAAATAGTAATGAGTACGGCCAGCTTGTAGTTAGCACCAAAAATGCCGAGGTCCCTTTTTTCTATAACATCGCTTAGGTTAAGCACCTTGCGGTACATTACCCGGCTGAGCATTTCGTTGATCATGCCCCCAAAGCCTACAATCACCAGCGGGTAAGAATAGATCATTACTTCCTTCCAGATCTTTTTATCGAACAGCCATTTAAAGGCACCAAACTCCTTATAGAGGAACAGCAGCGAAACGGCGCTGGCCACCAGGTTGGCAACAAAGAAATAACCTACTCCTACATCGCTCTGGTAGATCAGTCCCCATACGGTATTTGGATCGGCGGCGGCTTTAGGCTTTGCGATGAAGAAGAAAAAGATCACCAGCAGAATATTCACAAAGATGGTGGCAACATTCACAAATGCATACTTGCGTGGCCGTTCTTCCAACCTGAGCTTTGCCAGGGGCAATACGGCCAGCGTGTCGAAAAAAAGAATGCCGATCATCCAGGTAATGTATTCCGGATTGTCTTTCAATTCAAACAGGCTGCTCAGCGAATCCTGTAACAGCAGCAGCATTATGGTGAAAAAAATAGTGCTGGTAACAATCGAAAAAGTGAGGGTATTGTAAAGCCGGTTGCGATCAGTATGCTGTGCAAAACGAAAATAGCTGGTCTCGAGCCCGTAAGTAAAAACGATGTTCAGGAAGGGAATGATGGCGTACACCTGGGTAAGGTTACTGGTTGCCACGGGGTCAAAAAGCTGGAAGCCCAGGAGGGTAAGGCCGTAATTTAAAAACCTGCTGACAATCTTAGGTACGCCATACCAGAGCGTTTGCCCTGCTAATTTTTTAATGCTCAATAGGAACGTTGTTTGTACAAAAGTAATGGGTTTATGGTTCCTTAAACCCCAAACCCGAAACTCCTCATATCTTTGCAACAAAGACTATTTAAAATGAAAAAGATTTTACTCATATTGATACTTGCGCTGTCTTCGATGTTTGTGAACGCACAGGCAATTACAGAAGGCAAGGTTGATTACCAGAAAAAAGAACAACCTGCCCTCATCATGGAGCTTCCTTACCCGCCGGAAGTAGTAGAAGATGCTATCAAAGATTACCTGAACAAACGCGGCTCTAAAGGCAATTCATCAAAAGGCTACCAGTTGTTCAAAGCTGCAGGGCTCGACAGCCTGGGCATTGCCGAGAGCGATCTGTATTTCAAAGTGGAGCGCAAGAGCAGAAAAGAAAAGGATGCATCCGTTGTATACATGTTCGTTACAAAACCGAATGAAAATCCCACTGCAAGAACGGAAGCCACTTCCGCTGACCTTTCAGGAGCACGCTCTTTCCTCGAGCGCATGTTGCCATCGTTAGAAGCATATAACCTGGAAACAGAGATCGGAGGACAGGAAGGAGAAGTGAAGAAAGCCGAAAAGAAATACGACCGACTTACCGATGATGGCAATGATCTTCAAAAGAGATTGAAAAAACTGCAGGACGACATCGAAGAGAACAAAAAATCACAGGAAAGGCAAAAGCAGGAAATAGAAAAGCAGAAAGGGATATTGGAGAGTATGAGAGGTAAAAGAAAGGGGTAACCTACTCATACGTCACTGAAACAAACGTAAACATCGCATAATAGTTCTGACTTAATTTCTGTGCCTGCGGTCCCGGCCCATCAATGATGGGCATGGTAGCAAACGGCGCCCGGTTACCCCTGAACCAATTAACGGCATCTGTCGTGATATTGATGACAACTTTCCTGTTGGGGCTCACCAAAGCATTACCACCTAATTTGAAATGACGTCTTGCCAGAGTGCTGTAAGGCGCCCTGTAACCTCCTACCCGGAAAGAAAATTTTTCATTTGGAAGGGGAGTAGTTCCTCTGAAGCCTTCAATCATTCCATGAACATATCCATCGGTGGGGTTCCAGAACATGTTCAGTGCCGGGTCTAATGCTCCTGTTCTGGGTCCATTCAGGCTTCTTGCACTGTCAACACCCAGCATGAACGACATTCCATAATAACTTCCGGCAGGCACGGTGAGTAGCGCTCTTGAAAGCTCCGGCTTGCTATGATCTATTAAAAAATAAGTATCAGGAATTTTTATAGTATCCCCATCATCATTTACAAATGCCATATTGCTGATGTAATATTTCAATGTGGTGAATTTGATGAAATGAAAACCCAGCGTATCGATCGGTTCATTGTGAGAATACACCGAATCGTATTTTAGGTTTGAGAGCCGGTCGTATATCCCCTTAAATCTCAGCTCAACCGGAGAAGGAGCGCCAACCGGCGTAACTTCCTCACCCTGTATTTTTTTCTGGCACGAAGCGATCAATAGGAACAATGGCAAAGCCATCAGCAGCAGTATTCTTGTGGCACGTATTTTCATGAGCAGTTTTAATTTAGGTTGTGAGCTGTGAGTTTTTAAGCTGCGAGCTATGAGCTGCGAGCTACGAGCATTCCTCGCAGCTCGCAGCTCATAGCTCGCAGCTAAAAAGCTATTCATATCGCAACGAAACAAATTCAAACATCTTATAATAATTCTGTCCAAGATTATACGAGTGTTGGCCCGGTGTTGTGCATGAGAATGTTGTGCCAAAGGCATTATTGGGGCTGAACCACTGCCTTACATCTGCCGTGAGGCTAACTACTACTTTCCTGCCGGGTGAAAAATCAAAATAACCTCCGAGCTTGAAATGCCTTCTCGATAAAACACTGTAAGGCGCTTTTACTCCGCCGGGATGAAATATAAAAACATTCCCAGGTAAAGGCGATAAAGCGATGGTTCCCTCCAGCTTGGCCATGATGTAACCGTCGTTCGGATTCATATACATTCCAAGCGCAGGGTCCAGCGGACCGATTTGCGGACCTTTAAAATTTCTCGCACTGTCTATGCCGATCAAGAACGACATACCATAATACGCACCTGAAGGCACATTGAACCGCGCCTTCAGAGATTCCGGCTTGCTATGATCTACCAGGAAATAAGTATCGGGGATTTTTATAGTATCTCCATCAGTGTTTACAAATTCTACATTGCTGATGTAATATTTAAAAACATGATATTTTATAAAATTAAGTCCGAGTGTATAGGTTGAATCGAAGTGAAGATCATCGAACCTGTTTACGATATTTTTAAACTGCAATTCAACCGGCGAAGGCAATCCCGGTGCAGCACCTTCTTCAAACCCAAGCTTTTTCTGGCAGGAAATAATGGACAGCGACAATGGCAAAACCAATAGCAACAAAGCCTTTGTAACACGCAATTTCATGAGCGGTTTATGTTAGGG
>JBAVMD010000683.1:0-2671 GCA_049689695.1 Chitinophagaceae bacterium
ATATAATTGTTCAATTGCTTTTGGGTCGATGTTGGTTTGGCTATGAATAAGTTCGTTTTTGGTTTTTTGGCTAAGAGAAATTTTGATATTTAGATTTCCAAGATTAGAAGAAAGTCCTCCAGTTTTAGTTTTTACTTCTTTAAGCCTAGTTATGAGTTCATCATAGGTCTTCGGTAGGTTTATATGTTTTATTAGTTCCTCTTTTTCTTCTATGAGTTTTTGTAATTGAAACAGTCTGTTTTGTAATTTTGGTAAGGAAGATTTTCCTCGTATTCTTTTTAATTCCTTATTTTTCTTTTCAGTTTCATCAATAATTTTTAATCTTTTTGTTATAATATCCTGCTCTGGAAACCCAAACAAAAAAAGATAGAGCGCCTCATAAACTGAGTCTTTTGCAAAATGATGAAGGATTCTGTATAAATTGCCCTCTGAGTGTATGTCTGATCTAACGAATTTCTTTATTAGATGTCTGAATGAAAGTTTAGTTTCATTCGGGCTGATATGAAACAGCAATTCGCATAATTTTTCATTATAATCAGAGAGTTTTGAATATTGTATTCCATTTATTACTAAATCTTCTTCACTACTAAAACTTCTTTTTAGTAAATATCTTATGTTATTTTTTCCAATTAATGAAAGCTCAAATGTAATTTGGCTGTCAATCAAAAAGTGTTTAACCTCTTCATTGTCGGTTTTGGTCTCTTTATCTTGATAAATATCTTTACCGCTTGAGCCAAAGCAAAAGTCTATTGATCGGATGAAAGTTGTTTTGCCTACGTTATTTCCGGAAACTGTATTGTCCTGTGTGATTGGAGTTGTGTCAAGGATTAAATTTAGTCCTTGCAGATTAAATGGAATATCACGAATTATTCCCTGATTAGATCTAACGATTAGTTTTTCTAAAAACATTTTTTAAGCCTATTGTTTTCAGTCAATTCAATAATATTCAAAATATAAAGCCAGTCAAAGGCGTACAAAAAATAGTTGTAAGTAATGTTTTCTAAATGCAAGGTGTTGTAAACATCATAAACCTTTTTTGGGTCAACCGTATCATGAGGTTCTTTTCTTAAAATATCGATTATTCTAGCTCCCATGACATATAAACTTTTTTCAGGCGCTATATCTTGAGGCAGGATCATATAGTATTCGGGTTTTCTAAAACTTTACAATCAACAAAGGCATGTGTAACAATAACGATTATACTATGCTCAATACTTTCTATTGAAAGATGTTCTATCAAAGTATTATTGCTGGCCAATCTTAATAACAATTTATTTATGACCATTGTTATGATATTGTCGGAATTGTTACGGATTACACTTATCCTATCGTTATTCGGGTTGTTCTTGATGTATTCGCCTAAACTTTCTAAGTATAAGATATTGATATATTTTAAAAATTTCTTTTTCCTGCCGGGTACGTCAAAATCTAAAGCTTCATAAGCTGAATCAAGAAAAAACCCATTTTCACTGTAGCTGCTGTTAATTATTTCTTTATACCTGACAACATTATTATATTGAATCTTTTCTTCTATTTCAGGCGGGATGGCCCTTTTCTCCAGAATATCTTCATCTTTACTGATCTCGCTATATAAGAACAATACTACTTGATTTAAGTCAGAAGGATTGGTTTTAAATATTAGCAATTGACGCATATACTTGTCATCAACCACAATATTCGTGTTCTCAATATTTTGATTGTTTAAAAAACCAAATATCCCTTGATAATTTTTGGACATATTACCTATTAGAAATTCTCTGATCGTTGTCTCTACCCCTTGCTTTTTGAATGTTTGTTGGCCCAGATATATTAATATTATTTATCCGTTTGTTTATACGAATTACACCTGCTATGGCAAAAAGACTGATAAAAAATCCTAATATGCCGCAGATATCCGCGATTAGTGAGACTATTTCCATTTAAGTCAAATTTATCCATAAAAATAAGACGAATTTATGACTAATGATATTAGTATTCGTAGGCCGCCGTCTATAAATCTTTTTTTCTTGGTAAGTAACAAATAACCAAAGCGCCTGCCTAGCAAAATGTACTGGTATTATAGTTTGTCAGCAATTTAATTTGTTACTATCGGGATTATATGCGATTAATTTTTCAATTATTCCTGCTGTTAAGTATTATTGCAGTTATGGCTAACGCACAAATTGATATAATGCAGCTAACGGCCAATTAGCGATCGGCTTACTTCACCTTCTGCATCGACTTTTTCCGGTCCACACTTTTAGAACCCCTAAAATGTCGCAGAACTTAAGATAATTAATTGAAAACTTTTTAGTTTAAACAAGAACATACTGAGTCCACTCGACCAATCTTATTCCGAACTTACTGTAAACCCATTTTCAAAAATGGGT
The DNA here is from genome assembly GCA_049689695.1 of Chitinophagaceae bacterium. Lineage (GTDB taxonomy): Bacteria > Bacteroidota > Bacteroidia > Chitinophagales > Chitinophagaceae > DASPKM01. The sequence continues at coordinate 2,370 of JBAVMD010000683.1, forward strand.
GTTTTTCACGTTTTTTCATAGAATCTTCTATTTTATTTAGTCACAAGCTACCTCCTTATTGTTTTGATATAACCATGCATGGATTTGCTTTTGGTTTGACGAAGCAATTCCGTTGAACGCTATCATTAACAATAAACCTTTTACATGAAAAAGCAATTTTATTCAGGAAGTGTATACATGCTTGCTATCCTGATACTTTCGGTTTTAATTATTCTCACTGGTTGCAGGAAGAATATTAAATCAGCCGGGATCGCGGAAAACAGTTATGATGCTAAACATACAGAACGCGTAAAAAAATGGTT
>JBAVMD010000684.1:0-2527 GCA_049689695.1 Chitinophagaceae bacterium
CTTAAAATGAAGAAATTACTTCTTGTATTATTGTTCAGCGGCGCGGTTTGCTTCTCCTTTGCGCAACCAGCTGCAGAAGCGAAGGTTTGGGACAGGGTTGAGGCGCTTACAAAAGCGATCTTTGAAAAAAAGGACAGTGTTGCATTGAATGACCTTGTGAGCAACCGCGTTACTTACGGGCACTCAGGTGGTAATATTGAAGATAAGCCTACCATGATCCATAAAGCGGTGACCAGCAAATCAACTTATAAGAACAACTCGTTTGAAAAGATAAGCATCGATATAAAAGGTGAGATCGCAGTTGTGCGGCATAACTTTCGTGCAATTACTGTTGATGAAGCGGGAAAAGAAACGCCTCTGGACCTTGGCATTCTCCAGGTGTGGCGGAAAGAATATGGCAAGTGGAAGATATGGGCGAGGCAGGCTGTGAAAATTGCACCGAAAAGCTAAGATGCTTACGTTTTGAATAATTAATAATCAATAATTAATAATCATCCATGCAACTGACTCCTTACATCACGTTCGACGGCACTTGCGAAGAAGCGCTAAACTTCTATGCTAAAGCATTAGATGGAGAAATACAAAACCTGATGCGCTTTGAAGGATCGCCCGCTGAGAACATGAGTCCCGGAGATAAGCAAAAAGTATTGCATGCACATTTTAAGGCAGGAGAGGTTTTCTTTATGGCCTCTGATGCCGGTGATAGGGGTAAAGACGCACCTCCCATGCCAAGCGACAGCGGAATGGTGCATTTGAGTTTGAATATGGAAAGTGATGACCAGTTGAATAAAGTGTTCAATGCATTGGGTGAAGGCGGAAAAGTTACCATGCCTTTGCAGGATACATTCTGGGGCGCAAGGTTCGGCATGCTGCAGGATAAATTCGGCATCAACTGGATGTTCAATTTGGAAAAGAATAAATAAAAAAGAAAGAAAAGCTCGCAGCTCATTGCTCGCAGCTCACAGCTAATTAAAATGGGTAGAAAACTACTAATAGACAAAGCAAACATCGAAGGCATTCGCTTTTACGATGCTTACCGCAAGAATGGCGGTTATGCATCGGTAGAAAAGGCTTTTAAAATGAGCCCGGACGCTATTGTTGATGAAGTGAAAAAGAGTGGCCTTCGTGGTCGCGGTGGCGCAGGTTTCCCTACAGGAATGAAATGGGGTTTCCTGGCAAAGCCTGAAGGTGTTCCGCGTTACCTGGTGTGCAATGCAGATGAATCTGAACCGGGCACGTTCAAAGACCGTTACCTGATGGAGTTCCTTCCGCATTTGCTGATAGAAGGGCTCATCGTTTCTTCCTTTGCATTGGGCTCTGGCAGAACATATATTTATATACGCGGCGAATACACATGGATAGTAGACATACTTGAACAAGCCATTACCGAAGCAAAGAACAACGGATGGCTTGGAAAGAATATTTTGGGCAGCGGGTTCGATTGCGAGATCTATGTGCAGAAGGGGGCAGGCGCTTACATCTGCGGAGAAGAAACAGCTTTGCTTGAATCGTTGGAAGGCAAGCGTGGCAACCCGCGTATCAAGCCGCCTTTTCCGGCAGTGAAAGGTTTGTGGGATTGCCCTACAGTAGTGAATAATGTGGAGACGCTTGCGGCCATAGTGCCCATTATTAATATGGGTGGAGAGGAATATGCTAAGATCGGTATCGGTAAATCAACAGGAACAAAACTCATTTCTGCCTGCGGCAACATCAACAAGCCGGGCGTGTATGAGTTGGAGATGAATATATCAGTAGAAGAATTTATTTACAGCGATGAATACTGCGGCGGCATACCCAACGGGAAAAAGATGAAGGCCTGCATACCGGGTGGATCATCGGTTCCCATCGTTCCCGCTAATCTTACTTTAAAAACGGCCAAAGGTGAAACGCGCATGATGACGTACGAAAGCCTGGCTGATGGCGGTTTTGCAACCGGCACCATGATGGGCTCGGGCGGATTTATTGTGCTTGATGAAGAGCAGTGTGTGGTGAGACATACGCTTACGCTTGCGAGATTTTACAGGCATGAAAGCTGTGGTCAATGCTCACCTTGCCGTGAAGGAACCGGTTGGATGGAAAAGATTTTGCACAATATTGAATATGGCCGTGGCAAAAAGAGTGATATCGATCTGTTGTGGGATATTCAACGCAGGATAGAAGGAAATACTATCTGTCCCTTAGGCGATGCAGCTGCCTGGCCCGTTGCAGCAGCCATCAGGCATTTCCGGGACGAGTTTGAGTGGCATGTGACAAACCCGACAGAAGCGCAACAAAGAAATTACGGCTTGGCGCATTACGCGGACCCGTTGACAGTAGTGGCGTAATTTCACGCGAAGACGCAAAGGAAGACGCAGAGGCGCAAAGGGAGGAATGTAAAACGATTAATCGTTTAAGGATAAAGTGGCAGGAAGGTATAATGTTCTTTTACATTTGGGAATTTCAAATGAATGTCAGGAGTTATGACTGAAAATGAAATTTCCAAACTGATAGTTAATCTTTGTTACAGAATTCATATGCAGTACGGACC
>JBAVMD010000685.1:0-5359 GCA_049689695.1 Chitinophagaceae bacterium
GCCTAAATCCGAGTGGCTGTGATATGTGTTTTGTCAAACTTAGGTATTTTACACTGCTACATCCTTTCCCCACCCTATCCGTTATCATGGGGCCGCGTAGTAATCTACTTAAGTGATTGTTATATCTATTACCCAATAATAAAACGTCTAATATGTGTGAAGACTTAAGATTTTTTGAGATCATAAAAGATGTCACCGACTATGCAGCACCGCTGATTACAATTGCAGCCGGTCTTTTAGCTTTGTTCAAAGAGACGCACCAGGAAAAAACCAGATCAAAAAGAGGCAGACTGTTTACAGAAAAAGTTTTGACAAAGTGGGCGTGGGTTGCGATGATCGGGATAATTCTAGGAGGAACAATCAGCATTGTGGGGATAGCTGCTGACAAAAAAATTGATGCTATAAACAAATGTTTAGCCGATAACCAAAGGCAGGATCAGGAAAGGCAAAATTTTTTACAAGATTCCACCTACAAAGCCAATACAATGGCAGCCGAATATGGTTGGTTTTCAAGCCTGGCTGGTGAAATTTATTTAGTTTCTGAAAGCTCGACTTTCCTCAACGATGCTGAACTGGATGATCCCCAGACTGTCATTTCCGGAAAGTTCAAGACAACGATTGTAAATCTGGAACAAAAGATGAAAACAGGCCTGCAGTCTCCATTTTTACAAAGACATGCAGACCTAAGAGATCTTTGGGATACTTATTCAAAACAAATGAGCGAGATCAGCACAACCATGTATCGAATTACTGGACTGAGTAAAGTTGAGCAAAATGGCTGGTGGGATCGGGTTGGCAGATGGGGTGTTGCTTATGAAGCCCTTTATACTAAAATTCCAGAATACAGAATTAAGGAAACGTCGCCTTAAACACACATGCGAAATTCCAGTATTTCGAGTTCAATGTATCCGATCTATACATATACACTTCCCAACGACATTCTACATGCCGACATTAATCTTCAGTAAAATAAATAATAATAGTAGCAACATGCCTTAAATAAATGTTGTGAGAACTTATGATTTGGCGAATATCAAAAAAGTCCCATGCACACTATAAGTTACGTAATCATGCAGCTATTTCGGATTGTGCATAATTATTGCGGATTAATTAAGAATGATTGCGAAACTGTTAGTTAAAGAATAGCGGCGAAGCAAATTGAGCAGTTTACAGCTTTGAAAATTTCGATTTGTATATGCACCCGTGTCAATTTTCTACCTCCTCCGATCTGATTGAAGCAATTGAGCGTTACTATCCCATCGGCGGTTTACAGGAGCGTCAAAATCATATCGGTTTTGAGAATCTTGAGAACATGATCATCAGAAAAATAACTGCAGCCAATGATAAGCAGCCCGCTGAATGGTTTGCGCTTGTTGAAGGAATCAGACGAGAATGGAAGGAACATGAAGTAAGGAATTTGGCATCCAGGTCATTTCCCTCTTATCAGGCAAGCGTACTAATAAGTAAGACAATAACCAGTCGGCTTCAAGCATGGACTGTTCTTACACTTAGTCTTTCTTTACTCATTCCTTATTTTACATTTTACATGCGGGAAAAACGTATTCTCATAAAGCAGACAGGAGAAACAAAGCAACGCTATATAATTTCTGAGGGTCAATACCAACCTAAAAGTATAGAGGAAAAAATTGACCTTCTTAGCACCCTGGTAAGAAAGCACTATCCGCACTACAAATTAGCCCACGGCCATTATTTGCTTAATGTAAAAGTTAAGTACCGAATTGCCTACGGCGGCAGCTCTTGGCATTTAGGTGAAGGTGTGCTTTACGACTATTTAATTGGAAATGAAATGACAGGTATTGAGTTTAGCACGAAGATATAACCTCCTAAAAGATAAGGAAACGACGATGTAACTAAATGTGCAAATAATAGTATCATTCCAACATGCCTCAAAAACATTCCTTTTCAGGGTTTCACGAGTGTACCATTGCTTTAGGTGTAATATCTAAAAAAGCCGGGAATTAATCCCTGGCTTTCATTAGCACTGATTTGTAAGGGTCACTGATGTATCAATTAGCGATAAGAATTGGTGGAAAACGGCCATTGGTAGCGTTCATCTTCCAAAATAATATCCCTTATCAATTTCACCACGAACAAATCTCTTCTTACCTTCATTGTACCCCTAAACGCAAAGTCGTTTTATACCTCTATCAGATCGACTAATCCCTGGCCCTGCAAAACATCACCTTACATTTGAAATAACCTTAATAGCCCACCCGCCGGCGGGCCTTGGCGGTTTTGCATCATGTGAATAATTCTACTGGGTTAAAAGTAGGTGTTGGTAGCAGTCCTATTCAGATTAGTGATTCACTCAACCACACATCAAACATTTTTATGAAAACAAAAGCTTTGTCCGCGAGTTATTGCCATCCTGCTTGTTTTCTCTTTCTGCCAGAAAACAAGCCATAGCTCAATGAACAGCCTGCACACGGCAAACGCTTTAGTCATCCTTACCTCAGCACGGCTTCTGATCATTCGCCTTAAACTTTATAATTATGAAAAAGTTCACCTGCATTTCCACCTTTGCGCTCCTGTTGTCTCTTCTTCTAATGGCGTGTAAAAAGCAGATCGACAAACCTGCAGCCAGTGAGTTAGTGTCACTTTCTGAAACTGGGCAATTCACCAACTGTAAGCCCACCGTGTTTGCACTCTACGAAGACAAGGTCTTTTTTAGTCGATGGGTAAATATCATGCAGAAATGGTACAGTGGTGACCGGGTTAGCTATATTAATATCGAATTTTCGGACAGCCGGTTTGCTTTTATGAGATATGGGACGGAACATGCACTGCGCTTGCGCTTGGGTGAAGTAACATACGAAGGCAACCAGGTACACGTGAGAGACATGCAATTCAATCGCCTTGTTTTCAGGGCAACGCTTAATGAAAACGGGAAAGTGCTTGCATCGTATTATCAAAATCCGTTCAATGCAGAAACTTCGTATGCCTATGATACCTTATACTATTATTATACCGGTTACCGCCTGGATTCTGTTATTCAACTTAGTAAACATGCCTTTAGTTCATTCCCTGTGCGTCAGTTCTGGGAAAAATATATCCTGTCATACGATGGACTGGGCAACCTTGCAAATATTGATGGTTTTAACAGCAAAACACGATTGAGTTTTGTTTACGATTACTCCCGGCCGGTCGATGGCATCATATCCAGTTACCAGCTTACCATTCCGTTCAGGATAGCAGAATTTCTGGACTTAGTAGACCTTCCCATGCATTATGCTATTTCGAGGCTTGATATGGGCACATTAAATGCAGATGGCAGTTATAACATGATGATAAGGGAGCAATTCGCAAATTTTGTAATTGATAATGGAGTGGTATACGCATACCATTATCCGAATAATAATGCATTCAATACCGTATCCTATTACACAGGCTGGGATTGCGGTAGCACACCTGCAAGCGCACTAAACAGACAACCCCAAACGATTAACAGCCCAGAACAATTTCAGCAATTGTATCCAATCGCTTCGAAATAAGATGATTGAACAGGGCGGGTATATATACCACCTTGCCGTCGAGCAATTATAACCTTATTCTGTACTCCCTGATTTCATTTGATTAGGCTTCTGACAATAGCAACCGTTATTGACGATAGTTTATTTACTCATGCTTAAACTTTATTCAAATGAAAAAAACAACCTTCCTGGCTGCAATGGCCATGTGCCTCATGCTCTCTTGTCAAAAAGCACAAACAATTTCAGAGAAAGAAAGAGGACTCAATTTAAAAGCACCTTCCGGCGATTTAGTAGCAAATGGTATTTCGGCATTGAAACTACGAACCGTAAAAGTTATTCAAAGCCAGGGCCTGAACTCCGAAGACTTTGAGATCATCAGTATCAATTATCTACAGGTAAAAAAAGGAGTTGCAGCTGTCATTTATTATCAGCTCCAGGACGGAACATTTGACGGTTATGCTTTTCTTTCCGGTGTAAGGTATGTGCTGACGCCATCCGGTCTGCGGGTGTTTTTGAATGAAGCCACAACACAAGGACAACGGGCCGGCGATCAAAGCTTTGTATGCGTAAAGACAAATGATTGTACGGGTAAATGCAAAGCACCACCTGAAATTATCTTAACGGAGAACGGGGAATTTGGTGGATTTGATTGCGGATGCAGTGACAAATGCGAAACAAAGGAAGTTCAGTAAATTCTATCCTATGATTAAAATCAAAGCCTTCCCGCCACGGAGGCTTTGATTTTAATCATAGGATAAGATACTTTATGTTGAACTGTCGGGTAGTCGCTTGAGTTCATTGGCAGGACTGTAGCCAATCTGTTTTCTTTCTACTGGCAAAGGCTTGTTACGTCGGATCTTTTTTTTGCATTTCTTGTTCGTTGCTACATTGGGTGGTATACGACTAAGCTCTCGTTCGATCATAATGAGCAGAATTAGTTCTGTTACACGTGTCATATAAAATTGTTTTAAACAAAAAAAACAGTCCCCGCCGTTTACACGGGAGCAGGCAACTGAATGAACAAGTGATAAGTGAACCCAGTAATAGACATTACCGGGCTATTGAGTTCTAAGTAGCTCCGCTTTTGGCGCAGCACTCACGCTTTAATGTATAAATACAAAAACAGCATTTTAGACTAAAGGATAGCGAGAAAAATTTATTACATTACAGCAACGGGTGTCAACTTAAAAAAGTTCAATAAAACAAATCCCCGCGCAAACGGGGATTCGGAAAATCTGGAAAATTATTCCGGAGCGGAATAGGCGACCCACGCATTGTAACCTACGTAAGACATAGTTGAAATAGAAAGCGGGCTTGCTAGTACAAGCTCGTTAGAACCTGCAACCCAAGCGTTACCACTTGAGCAGCCCGCCTCTGTCTATTGATTATTTACAATTGTTTTTTTAGTAAGCCTGACCCCCGTTTTACCGGGGATCAGGATATACTATGCATAAAAAAAATCAAGAAAAATCTTCCCCTTAATAGAAATTGCGGGGCTAGTAGCTTAGCAGTCACGCTTGGCGCTGCTCACTTATGCGTCTCCAATAACATAAACACACAAACCTGCATTTTATACTAAGTCAATCCCAAAAAGTTGAAAAAAAACTTATCAAGGCAAATATTTTCACCTTGCTTATTCGCTTTCGCAAAAGCGCAACAGCTCTTGCTTTTTGGTTTCTTACAGTGTGTTCCGACAGGCCAAGCAGTTTGGCTATTTGTTCATTGCTAAATCCCTCCGTGTAACTAAGCAGGAAAATTCTTTTGCATTGCCTGGGTAACTTGCCTATTTCTTTGTTTATTTCTGTCATTACTTCGGCATTTATAATAGCAGACAATGCATCTTCATTCATTATTTCCGTTTCTTTTTC
>JBAVMD010000686.1:0-2999 GCA_049689695.1 Chitinophagaceae bacterium
AACCATTACCATAGCAGAACTTTTAAAAGAGCCTTTTGTTCATTTCCCCAGGAAAGTAGCTCCGGCGCTTTACGATAAAGTAAGCCTGTTGTTCGCACGGGCAAAGCGTCATCCAGATATTGTTCAGGAAGCGTATGAGTGGCAAACCATCGTGAGCCTTGTAGAGGCTAACCTCGGCGTATCCATTTGTCCGGAATCGTTTCAGAAACTCAAGATCGGGAAAGTGCAGTATAAGCCACTGGCTGATATCAAAACGGAGACTACCATCAGCATTTGCTATCATTCATCCAATTCTTCAAAGCTCATTCCTACTTTTCTGGATGTAGCATTGACGTAATGCTGCCGGTTCAGTTCGCATGAAAATAACCCACAAGAAATTCCCGCCGTATCTTCACTACCAGATAATTATGGAAAACGATAAATACATTTTAGGAATGATCGGCCTCGGCACTATGGGATCTAACCTGGTGCTTAACATGGCTGACCATGGCTTTGCGGTTGCGGGCTACGACAAAGACCCGCTCAAATCTGTTCAACTTGAAAAGGACGGACAGGGAAAAAAAGTGAAAGGTTTTGCAGATCTCGCAGACTTTGTAGGCAGTTTGGCCATACCGCGTGTGATCATCATGCTGGTACCGGCCGGAAAGGTGGTTGATATAGTGATTGAAGAATTGCTTTCGCTGGTACAGCCCGGTGATATCATCATAGATTCAGGCAACTCCCATTTTACAGATACAGCGAAAAGAGATCTTGCCCTGCAACAGAAAGGACTTCATTTTTTTGGTATGGGTATTTCCGGCGGAGAGACCGGTGCAAGAAAAGGCCCGAGCCTGATGCCTGGAGGCGATATGGCTGCGTACAAATATGTGCAGCCCGTGCTGGAAGCCATTGCGGCCAAAGTGGGAGATGAGCCATGCGTGACGTATATAGGCCCTGGCGCATCGGGACATTATGTAAAAATGGTGCACAACGGTATCGAATATGGCGTCATGCAATTAATTGCTGATACTTACGAGATCCTTCGAAAGGGTTTGAAGCTGAGTAATGAGCAGATACATGAAGTGTTTGTACAATGGAATAAAGGCAGGCTGCAATCATTTCTATTGGAGATCACCTGCGATATTTTCCTCTACAAAGAAAATGGTTCTGAACATTTATTGCTGGACAGTATCAAAGACCAGGCGCGTTCAAAAGGAACCGGCAAGTGGACGTCGCAGGAAGCGATGGACGTTGAAGTGCCCCTGCCCGGTATAGATATGGCTGTGGCAATGCGTGATCTTTCTAAATATAAATCATTGCGTATAACCATGTCTGGTATATACAATGAACCTGTTAACCTGGATCAGAGCAAAGAGTTTATCAACCAGTTGGAACAAGCATTTTATTTCAGTATGATCATGTTTTATGCGCAGGGCATGCACCTGTTGTCAAAAGCATCTGAAACTTATTCGTATGAACTCAACCTTGAAAAAATAAACAGGATATGGCGGGGAGGTTGTATTATTCGCGCTGCATTGCTGGAAGTGATCTGCAAAGCTTATAACAAGAATGCAAGCTTGCAGCATTTGTTGTTAGATGCGGAAATATCTTCACTTGTTAAAGAGGTCATACCCGCCGTACGGCACGTGGTTGCTTCGTCGGTAACTGCCGGTGTTTCAATTCCTGCTTATGCTGTTTCGTTAAGTTACTTCGATGCATTTCGCAGCGAGAATATGCCTTCCAACCTCATACAGGCGCAACGTGATTATTTCGGTGCGCATACTTTTGAGCTGATCGGCAAGGATGGATTTTTTCACAACGAATGGATAGTAGAAGCAAAACCGTAAATTCTAAAAGCAATTAAATTGGAATCGATCAAATCTCAGGCTACCATTTTTATTATATATGGCGCCACCGGCGATCTTAGCTGGCGCAAGCTCGGCCCGGCTCTATACAACTTATATCTCGATGGCTGGATGCCGGAAAAATTTGCAGTGATAGGCGTAGGGCGAAGCGCTTTAGTGGAAAATGACTTCCGCGCAAAATTGCTGGATGGCATCAACAAATTTTCAAGATCAGGCAAGGCAGATGAAGCAAAATGGGAAAAGTTTTCTCAGAATGTAATTTACCAGGCTGCAGACCTTAGTAATGCAGAAGCTTACCGTTCGCTGTGCGATCGCGTACAGGAATTTGAAAAGCAATGGGACCTTCAGGCATGCATCATTCATTACCTGGCAGTAGCGCCCGCACTGTTCCCGGTAATCGCGGAGAATATTTACAAGAATAAATTGGCAGAAAAATCCCCGGGCACAAGAATAGTGATCGAAAAACCTTTCGGCCATGATCTTGAATCTGCCAGGGAATTGAACAAGTTGCTTGCCGGCATGTTTGCAGAAGAACAGATATACCGCATCGATCATTACCTGGGTAAGGAAACCGTGCAGAACATCATGGCGTTCCGCTTTGCAAATGCCATTCTCGAGCCATTGTGGAACAGGAATTACATAGAGCATGTTCAGTTGTCGGTCACGGAACAATTGGGTGTGGAAGGCAGAGGCGAATATTATGAATCGTCAGGCGCCTTGCGCGATATGGTGCAGAACCACATTCTGCAATTGGTTTGCCTGATAGCTATGGAGCCGCCTGTAAGTTTCAGCGCTGAAGAAGTGCGCAGCCGTAAGACCGACGCGCTCAGGGCCATTCGTAAATTTTCTCCGGAAGACATTCGCACCACTACCGTACGTGGTCAATACAGCAAGGGATGGATAGATGGAAAAGAAATGCCTGCGTATCGTAATGAAGAAAAAGTAAATCCCGCATCCAACACAGAAACTTTTGCGGCGTTGAAATTTTTTATTGACAACTGGCGCTGGCAAGGCGTGCCTTTTTATGTAAGAACGGGCAAGCGGCTGCATAGATCTTCATCTGTTATTTCTATCCAGTTCAAAGACCTTCCGCATTTTGTATTCCCACCTGAAGCAATGGAAGGCTGGCAGCAGAACCGCCTCATCATCAGTATA
>JBAVMD010000687.1:0-18897 GCA_049689695.1 Chitinophagaceae bacterium
GCATGAAACTCAACAAAACGAATAAAACCATCCTTGGCTATTGGATTGAACCGAATTTGCTCATTAAATAGAAAGAAAAAATATTCTTTACAAAAAGTCATGTAAAACCCTATATCATCCTTGTCTGGAAGAGCTTTCCTTAAAGATTTTGTAATAAGCATCTCATAATAATACGCATGAAGTTTATTGTCAGTTGAATCCGATTCTCCTGATTCGAAGGCCTGAAGGATTGTAAGGATATACACAGGATAAGCCGGTATTAGGTTTTTCCCAATAATTGTTGTAATATTCGATGAGGCTAAATCAATATTTCTAAAAAATCCATTTCGCTCATCAATGTCCATGTATTCTTTACCTAATCGGTACCACTTATTAATCAACTGGTTCCTTAGAGTCGGGCTAAATTCTTGTATGATATATTGATCAAACGATTCAAAAACCTCTACCTTTTTATTTTCCTTAGTGACGTATGTTTCAAACAACATCAACTCACTACCGGAAATAATAACTCGCTTAAATAGCTTAGTAATGTTTTTAACTAAGGCTACTTTTCCTTTTTTTATTTTATACTTATGAAAATCATCAATCAGTAACACAATTTTTCTATAATCAATTTCACTAAATTTACCTTCTAATTCATCATATTGCTTACTAAGAGTCCTTTTGACAAGTTGTTTAATCTTATCTTCACTAACATCGGATATTTTATCACCACTAAGGTAAATTGGATAATAGCCCTTCTCATAATATTTCAAATAGAAATATCTTAATAATGCTGTTTTACCAGACACTTCGGGTCCTAAAACTAGTTTATAAAAAGTATCATCAATTTGTTCAGGCATCTCAAGAGCTGAATCAGAATGTAAGTAGTTTTGAAACCTTGATTTCTTTTCCTTATCAATTGAAATATTATTAAAAATAGGAGGAGTATAGATATCAGCTAATTTGAAATTATCAACATTCCTATGCGTAAATGATGCTCCAGGGTTTTCAATATCTGCTAAGAATTCCTTTTTAATTTGAAAATCTCTCGATTTGAACTTTTTTTGTTTATTTATTCCTTTCCATCCTGTGTCTGTTTTTAAATCATAAATTGCAGTATCTCCATTATAAGTATAGGATTGAACCTGAACTTCGAGAGGATCTGTATTTAAATTAATCAAATTAAAACTACTTGTTCGCTCATTATTAGAATCTTGCAGAGCGGGACTTTCCACATGAAGAGTGTCAAACTGGTTTCCAAAATCGCTTAAAATAGATAATCTTCCATCATGTTCATGCCCACTTATAATTATATCCGAAGTTTCCAATAACGCTTTTCTAAACTGCCTCGAATTCTCGGGAGATTGCCAATTAAATGGATGATGAACAATCGAAATACTTAATGAATTTTCAATTGTTGGAATTTGGTCATACAAATAATCGATTGGAAATTTAAGTTTACCCATTTCTTCTTTCAATTGTGAGTCCCACGAGGAATTAAATAAGCTTAATTTAATTACAAAATCACCCAACTTGTAAGTTTTTATTTTCAGTAACGGATGCTCGAATACAGTATCACCATTGTAACTTATTTTTTCTTCGATACTCTTCTGAAATTCAAAAAAATTATTCTGAGGCGCACAGCATACTTCAATTAGCTTTTCTGATATGGAGGTTAAACCATTTTCTGAAAAGCTTCTCAGGATAATTTTGCGAATTTCTTGATCACTATCATCGAAGTCGCAATCATGATTGCCAGGCACGAATATCAAACCACTTTCAGTCCCATTGTAAGATTTGATTTCTTTATACAAATACTTGTAAAACTCGTTTGCATGGCTATATTCTTCATTTTTTCCAGAAAATGCCACATCTCCACTTGTAATAATAAAAGTTCGATCCTTTCCTTTTAATTCATTCTTAATTGTATTAAAAATTTTTTCTTTTCGATTAGAAATTACATTTTTGTTTTCTTTAAAATGAATATCACTTAAATGCAAAAATGAAACTAACATTCTTTAAATTTTATGTCAATTAGATTCGAACAATTACTTAATAAATTTAAAATTCCTTCAAAGGCATTTCAGAAACTTATAATTGCAGATTTAAAGGAAATCCCCAAACTCAACCTCCAACGCCTCCGCCAACTGCCCCACCGTTTCCAACGTCACATTAATTTGCCCATTCTCCATCCTGCTTATATCCGCATTATCAATATTACATCTCGCAGACAACTCCCGTTGACTTAACCCCTTCTCCATCCTTATCCGTTTAAGATTAGTTCCGAATATTTTAAGTATGTTTTTATTGACTGCAGGCATGTTGGGATATAATCCATCAAAATGAATGAATATTTTATATTTTATTGATGGGCTTTAACCCATCATAATAAATTATTAGTTAGCTTTACAGCATCAATTAAAAAACTCTTACCTATGGCTAACAACAACACCTTGCAACAAACCAATTCTAATTCGCAACACCCCTCCCTCTACCCCATCCTCCACTCCTTCTTCGACCTATACCACCTGCATAGCTGCGAAGAAACCATGTGGAAGCTCCTCACTGCCTACATAGGCCAGGACGATGCCGACCTGGAACCACCAATAGACCGCAGTAATACCGTTTACTTCTGCCGGAACGTAAATAAGCTGCTGAAAGAATTAAACAAGTTGTGGGAAGAAGAGTATGAACAAAAAAAGTAATTAGTAATCAATGAAATACGCAAAACTGTCAAATTTACCGTATTAAGTTGTCCTCATACGGAGATAGGAGCCAGCGATGAACCATCGGTGAGCCATCGTCATTTTGACAGTGTTTACTTCCAAACTACACCTTGATCAAAGCTTGATCAAACCTTAGGTAAACCTTATGTAAACCTTGGTTTACCTTGGTCCTTGCTGAATGCACGTACAAATAACCCGGGGCGGATTATAGGTTTAACGAAATATGTTAAAAGCCAGCTTCCTCACTTCCTGAGCTTTAATTTGCCTCCACAGCATTTTAAAAAATCTTCTTTGGTCAGTGCGCCCGTTCCGCACCAGTAAGCTTTCCATCTGTACTTAACATCTGTATTGGCGCTTACATTGCTCACGTTATAGTACTTTACGTAACTCGCACGCAGGCTGTTGAAGTTTGTTGAATCGCACAGGGTCTGAAAATTTGCAGTGCCCCTGATGCCTATCCGCAACTGGTGAAGGCTGGCTGCATTAATACCCTTTACGTTATACGTTTTCTTAAAATCGTACTCAAACGCCCAGGCAGGAGTAGCACTGCCCACGTTCAGATAAAAAGTTTCGGAATTCAGCAGGCTCCAGGAAACCGTATCATAAGTTAATCGCTGAAAGCCGGGGTTATTATAAAAGAGCGGACTTACCGCGGGCGTTATATGAATAAAGCTAACCGGCTGCTGCAAGCCATCATACACTACCCTGAAATCATCCATGTGCGTATGACCGGCAAACCCCGCACGAATCACAGGCGCATTTTTCCTTACTAAATCAAGAAATGTTTTGTTGGCGGAATCATTCCACATGGTCATAACGCTGGATGAGCTTACCGAGCAGCTTACATTCTTGAGCGTTGCAAAAACATCCACTCCGGGTGGAATATGGTAGGCCATCCACACAGGCTGGTTTGCAGCATTCGCCTGGCTAAGCGTGTCCGCCAGCCACTTCAACTCCTCTCCGCCCGGATCGCCAACGGGTTGCTTGGCGCAGGTATCCTCATAATTCACTGAAAAGAAAATTGTATTGAGCATAATAAACTTAGGCGTCTTGGCAGTCTTGGGCGAAAAAGTATAATAGCCGCCTTTCGAAAACTGGTTTATAAAGTTGCTATCCATTGCTGCATCGTTATTGCGTTGCAAAGGAGCAAATGCGCTGGCAAACATGGTTAAAAATGCATCTTTCGGGGCTATCTCGTAATCGCCGCAAAACGCATCGTTATTACCGAGAACCGGCAGAATAACCGTCTGCGGAAAATGCTTATCCAGCATCCATGCCAGGAAGCGGATAGTCTTTGACGTGAAAGCGTGAAACGAATCGGGATAATTTTTAAAATAGCTGTTATAATTTTCCCTGAACCTGTGGCGGAGAAAGTCGCCGGTTATAATGATAAAGTCAGGGTTTGCCAGTTGCTGCTGCATGTTTTGCAGGGCAGATTTTACCAGTGGATAATTGGCATCACTGCCGTAGCTATTGGGCGTTTTTATGGATGACGATTCGAAAATATTATACCAGTTTGTGTAATCTGATTTCATTAATGTATCAAGCAGCGACTGATCGAAATAGGGATTGAAGTGAAGATCGGATACGCTTAAGAAGGTTCCTTTTGCTTGCGGAGTGGTTTGAGCATTTACAGGCGGTTGTGAAAAAAGCAATAGAATAACTACCAGGAGAATAGATACAACACCATAGCTTTTTTTCATATAAGTTTATTTTAGGTAAGATTTAATGGTATAAAAGAATGAAGTTTTAGCGGGATAAAAAAATGGAAAGCCTTCTACGCCAACCTCAAAGCCGATTAAATTTAATTTAAACGTTTAATCTCCGGCTATAACCTGTTCGCCTCTTTAAGTTTGAGTTTAATTATAAAACATCCTTTACCATAATATTTTTTAGTAAAGGATAAAGCTTTTCCCTTAACCATAGATATCCATAGTTAAACCTGATCACATGAATCTCAAAAATTATAAAGCCGGAATCTTTACAAAAGAATACGGATATAAAAGCTTTCAGCCCAATCACCTGGATAAAGAATGGGTCATTGATAGTCCCCAACTAAATACGCTTTTAGAAGAGGCTAACTATAGGTTGGGGCAGTTAAACGCATTCTCTACATTTATTCCTGACATCGATGTATTTATAAAAATGCACATCGTAAAAGAAGCAACTCAATCCAGCCGCATAGAGGGAACACGCACCAATTTAGACGAAGCCGTGCTGGAAGAAAAAAACATCCTTCCGGAGGCGAAAGATGACTGGCAGGAAGTACAGAATTATATAGGCGCAATGAATTATTCTGTAAAACGATTAAAAAAACTGCCACTTTCATCCAGGCTTATCAGAGAAGCCCATACTATACTTATGCAAGGCGTACGTGGAAAGCATAAATCACCAGGAGAGTTTCGCAAAACACAGAATTGGTTAGGAGGAGCTACCATCAGTGATGCAGTTTTTATTCCGCCCCATCACACTTTAGTGCCTGAACTAATTGCAGATCTTGAAAAATTCTTAAATAATGATAATATTAATGTGCCACATCTCATACGAATAGGAATGGCGCATTACCAGTTTGAAGCTATTCATCCTTTCCTTGACGGAAATGGAAGGATAGGGAGGCTATTAATCACTCTTTATCTTGTTAATAACAACTTACTTAACAAGCCCACACTTTATTTATCCGATTTTATCGAGAAGAATAGATCAACTTATTATACTAATTTAATCCGGGTATCAGAAAAAAATGACATGGATCAATGGCTTAAGTTCTTTCTCGTTGGCATCATTGAAACATCGAAGATCGCCACCGACACCTTTAACCGCATCATTACACTTCGCGAAAAACTCGAGAAAGAAACAATAGTAAATCTTGGAAAAAAAATCCCGAATGCCAAGGCTTTGCTAACCTATCTGTACAGCAAGCCCGTAGTGACTGTCACCGATGTCATAAATAATTTAGGAACTACCAAACCCACGGCAAGTAGCTTAATCAATGATTTCTACAGTCTTGGCATTTTAAAAGAACAAACAGGGTTCAGGAGAAATCGAATCTTTGTTTTCGCTGATTATCTGAAGCTATTTGAAAATTAGTGCCCCGTTTGGGGCCCATTTATAATGCCATGCAACGTTTCATCCCTTCCCCTTGTCAACCCTAAAACTGCTTCTATGCGATTAGCCGCCATTCTCTCCCTCGTCATCATGCTTTCCGCCTTCCAATGCCACCGCACTTGCGGGCCGGAAGATGGTTCCACTACCCTCACCGGTAAATGGAAATTCACGGAGTTCTATATGAGCCCGGGAGATGGGTCGGTAAACTGGCAGGGTGCGCCGGCAGGACAAACCTATATTGAATTCAAACCCGATGGAAGTTTTGCATCGGACCTGCCTATGCTTTCCAATTATACACGATATGAAATAATTGATGCCTCATCTGTAAAATTGCTGGGTGCGCCGAGTCCTAATCAATTTCTGCTGGGCTATACCATTAGCGGCAGCAGACTGGAGATAATTCCGCCTTGTTTTGAGGGATGTGCGTATAGGTTTAAGAGGCAGTAGGGAGAGCTTGGAGCAGCGAGCTGCTAGCAATGAGCTTTAAGCAACAAGCAGCAAAGAAATATCTCTTGTTATTTGCTATTTAGCCTTCTGGTGTTTCTTAAACAATTCGTCCGGTACGCGTACACTACTGCCTATCTTAGCTTTATTATCCCACCGAAGTTTATTGATGTATTTCTTTGGCGTCATGCCCGTTGCTTCATGGCGGGCATCGAAAGTTTTTTCGTTGTCAGGATTCTTCTTTCCCACCTTAGTGCCCGCTTGCCCGCCCTGTATGGTCATCTGGCGACCGGTAAGCGGATTTGTTCCTACTGCCTTCCATGTTTTTCCTTTGGTAGTGCCTTTTGTTATTTTGAATGTTGCCATAACGTAATTTTTAAGAACACGAATTAAGAATTGACTAATTCGTGTAATTAAATTCGTGTTATTCCTTTCCCCAATTATTCTCCATGTCCTTGTAAGACTTCTTCGAAACAGAAGAATTCTTTTTAGACTTAGATGTGCCTTTCTTCTTTTTTGCATTGATGTTGTTTACCAATGAATTTTTTACGCCCAGCTTATTTTTTGATTTGCTCGCGGCTTTCTTTTTCGGCGCGGCTTTCTTTGCACCCTTGGTACCAGCAGATTTAGATGATTTCTTTGCGGGCCTTCCTGCTTTCTTTGGACGGCCGGGCGATTTCTTTTTTGCAGCTTTAGCCATGAGGATGTTTTTTATGTAAGGCCGCAATTAAAATACCAATGGAGGTTGTTCATAAATGGTAATTATGATATTGATAGATATTAAACAGATATCAGGATTTTTGAGGTGGATATTCCTCAGGAAGAATAATATTGATGACTATGAGAAAGAAATAATCACGGATTGGAAGAAGGATTTATGGATTACACGGATGAATCCACATCGAAAGCTATGAAGCATAACTTCTTTCAGAACCCACATGTCATCTGACAAATGAGTGTTCAAATTAAAATGATAATTGAATATTATGAAGGGCTGTAAATCCGTGAAATCCTTTAATCCTTCTTCCAATCCGTGATTTATTCTTCATCACAACTCCGCCCACATCCGCACCAGATTACTATACACCTGCATCAGCATCAGATGCTCGCCGCTTCCGGGCTGAGCATTGCCGATAGTATCTGATACCGCTTTCATTTGGAACAACAATTCCCTTTGCTCAGGACTTTTTACTGCGCATTGCATCCAGGTAACTGCCGCAAGGCGATATCCTGTCTCCACTGCTTTTACTGCATGCAGTCTTGTAGTAGGATAAATGATGGCGTCGCCTCTTTGCAGTTTATATTGAACATAGCCCGCAGGCCCGTGTATCATCAATTCGCCGCCTTCATAAGAACTGGGATCATTCAGAAAAACAGTAATGCTCACATCTACCCTGATGGTGTATTCATCGCCCATAAGCGGACTATCCGTATGCCAGCCGTAATGCATGCCCGGCTCATATTTGCTGATCATGGGCGGCAATATCTTTACCGGCATAATACCCATTTGAATAAGCGGGTTCGAAAGAATGGCCCTTGCTATTATTTGTTGTAAAGCTGGTTGTGCTGCATGCGCTTCTTTAGACACCTGCAGGTTGTTCTTTACCTGTTGCGCAGCGCCGGTAGCTGTTGCCCGTCCGTCAACAAACTGCAAAGCCGGTAACAACGCATCTACCTGCTGAAGCATTTCCGGCGTAAGCAGGGAAGGAACCTGAAGGAGCATTTGGGGTATTTCCATACAATTCTAATGTGAAGATGTGAAAATAGGGAAATGGCTCAATGTTATGGCAGATGAAATTTGAATTAATAATTATATTTAGTTTGGGGAACGCGGGTTATCAGGATATTTTAGGATTTATTAGGATCAGTTACTGCTATTGCTGAATCACTCAAAATCTTTATGAACAAATCCTAATAAATCCTAACAGATCCTAATGATCCGCGTTCCCTTCAACGCATTGCTTTCAAAAGCTCCCAATGACCAAACCTAACCCACTAAAAACAATCCTGCTTGCAGGCCTTGTTGCCGGCGTGCTGGATATAACGGCTGCCACTATTCAATACTACCTTGTAACCCATAACAATCCAACCCGCATGTACCAGTTCATTGCAAGCGGTATTTTTGGAAAAGAAGCGTTCGCGGGTGGCACGTCCATGGCTGTTGTTGGATTGCTTTTTCATTTTCTCATTGCAATGACATTCGCCGCATTTTTCTATCTCATCTATCCCAAAGTATATCCACTATTTAAGAACAAAGTTGTGATGGGATTGGTATACGGCATTTTTGCCTGGTGTGTTATGAATCTTGTTGTAGTACCAATGAGCAAAATCACGCCAAGGCCATTTAGAATTGTGCCTGCTGCAATTGCTATGGGAATTCTGATGCTGTGTATCGGGTTGCCAATTGCATTGATCGTGCACCGGCATTATGCAAGGCGAGGGATTAGCTGATGTGATGATTAGCTGATTGAAGGGCCGCCTTACGTTGTACATTCTTAATTAGCTAACCAGCTAATCATCACATCAGCTAATTAGTTAAGCCGCTTGCTCATTGAGGCACGCCTTTTTAATATATCTTGCAACAAACGATCAAACTATAAATTTCTTCATGGGTTTTCTTACTGAATTCGGGCGATACCTGCTGATGCTTAAACGCATGCTTGCAAAGCCCGAGAATATAAAAGTGTACTGGAAGGAGCTCATGCATCAGTGTTCGGAGATCGGCATCGGATCGCTGGCAATTGTTTCCATCATATCTTTCTTCATAGGCGCGGTATCCGCAGTTCAAACAGCTTACCAGCTGGTGAGCCCGCTCCTGCCCAAATATGTGATCAGCCAGATTGTACGGGAAGGAATGCTGCTTGAATTTGCACCAACCCTTGTTTGCGTAGTGCTTTCAGGGGTTATCGGCAGCAAAATAGCAAGCGAGCTTGGCAATATGCGCGTATCGGAACAGATTGATGCCCTGGAGATCATGGGTATCAATACCAAAACCTACCTGGTACTTCCTAAAATACTGGCAGCGCTTATTACTATCCCTTTCCTGATCGTTATTTCCGCCGGACTGGGCATTTGGGGAGGCAGGTTCGTGGGCAACCTGGCAGGTATCATCTCGCCAACCGTATACGACTTTGGCCTGATGGAGAATTTCAATCCATTCAGCGTTCAGTTCATGATCATCAAGGCATATATCTTTTCCTTTCTCATTGCAAGCATTTCTTCTTTTTACGGATATCACGTATCCGGTGGCGCGCTGGAGATCGGGCGGGCCGGCACCAAGGCAGTGATTGTTTGCTGCGTTTCGATCTTGTTGTCGGATTATGTGTTGACGTTGTTGTTATTGTCGGTGGATTGAGGAAGGGAACGCGGGTTATCAGGATCTGTTAGGATTTATTAAGATCAGTTCCTGCCTTTGCTTTCCGGCTCAAAAATCTTCAAGAACAAATCCTGATAAATCTCAACCGATCCTGATAATCCGCGTTCCCTTCTCTCACCTAATGACTTAATGCCCCAATGACTTAATTACCAACGCCCTTCCCCTCCGCCACCTCCTTCAACTCCACCAGCTTAAACTCCGGCGATGATTCAAACAAATGCCGCAATATGCTCATATGCCCATTCCCGAATATCACCAGGATACGATCATCAGCCGATAAATCCGTATCAACTATATTCCTGAAAATACGCAGGTTCCTGCTGTACCACCACGTGGCCAGCCGGTCGGGCCCCGCATCGTTATTTGTTTGAAAACCCGAAACAATATAATGTCCGTGATTGCGCTTCAGCACGTAAGGATCTGCATACACCAGTAAATGCTCCAGTATCGTTTGTTGTTTGAGCATACCATCGGCATAATCATACATCTGCATGTACTGACGGTTCCAATACTCATCTTTTGATTCATTTCTGGCTGCAGACACGCGTTGCAATGAATCGATAAATGGCATCTGCCTGTAAAATTCATTCATAAAATTGCCATCATCTGCAGCATACAGCTTTTTTAAACCCAGCTCTTTTCCTAACCTCATCGCTATCTGGTCCAGTTCGTTTCTTCTCAACTTATGAGCGCCTGATAAATAAGCATTATATAGAGAATCGATAAATGGCTGCCTTCCCGATTCAACATAAATACGCGTAGGATTATATCGCTTCAACACTGCTATCACTTCGGCGATTTCCTTTTGCCGCTGAGCGCTTAGCACATCTACCCTGTCTTCTGCTTTTGTTTTATGCGCATCCTGGTCAGGATATCCAAAATGCCAGGTACCCAACAATAATGCTTTTGCAGGTTTCCGCTCTCCAGACCACATAAGGCTGTCTATTTTCTGCCGGGTTTGTTTTGAGATGTAATCGTACTGCTGTGAAAGCGCAAGGTTCAGCCAGCATATTAAACAAAGTGTAGACAGTAATAGTTTCATAATTTATTTTTAGCTAAATAACCATGTTGCTGTGCCGTGGCGAAATGAAATCGGCAGACGCCTTCTTTTCATCTGCCAGCAAAAGAGTAAGCGATTCGCAGATGAAAAATGCTTGTTGGCAGATAAATTCACGCACTCACCAAAATCAATACTCTTAAATCAATAGTTTTGGCTGATGCGCAAACACATTAAATGGATATTGCTTTTACTGCTGGCATTGTACCTGGCGCCGGACGTGCTGGGCATAGTGCCTGAATTTGTAAGGTCAGGCAATCTCTGGCAGGTAGTGCAGGGTCATTTCAACATCTTCAGTGTTACTTCATTTATAAGCTTTTCGTTCGCAGGTGTTGCTTTCTTCCTGTTGTTCTACCACTATTACCAGAGAGACATCGGGATTGTATTCATAGGGAAATTGTTGCTCACGCTTATCTCTTACATGGTTGTTAGATACCTGCTGGAAGAAATGCTGATGCCTTTGCTTGCAGACGGAAGCAATTATGGCCGGGGTACAACACTCAGTTATTATTTTGCAGACAACCTGCTGTACGGAATGTTTTATGGAGGCACAGGCATTGTATATTATTTCATGCAGCGTGCAAGTAAGGCTGAGAAAGAAAAACAAGCGCTGTTGGTGGAAAAGCAACATGCAGAACTTTCATTTCTTCGTTCACAGATCAACCCGCATTTTCTTTTCAACAGCCTTAATAATATTTATGCGCTTGTATATCATAAAAACGATCAATCGCTCACAGCCATCCAGCAGCTTTCGGGATTATTGCGCTACATTCTATACGCTAAAGAAGACACGGTGCCTGTACAAAAGGAACTGGAATATATTCAGAACTACATTGATCTTGAACTGATGCGCCATGAAAAAAAGGAGCTTGTTCATTTCGATGCAAAATTGTCCGCTGATCAACCGGAGATCGTACCGCTGTTACTGCTGCCTTTTGTTGAAAATGCATTTAAGCATGGTGATCTCAATCAATCTGCAGAACCTGTTTCCATACATTGTGAAACCAACCAGAAAGAATTGCTGTTTCGCGTACGGAATGTAAAAGCAGTAAAACAAACAGATGCACAGGGAGGTGTTGGGCTGGAAAATATAAAACGAAGGCTCGCCCTCCTTTACCCTTTAAAACACCGGCTCGAAATTGAAGACACTCCCCGCTATTTTACCGTTAATTTGCAGATAGCCTTATGAACGATTCATCCATACAATGTTTGGTTATAGACGATGAGCCGCTTGCTATTTCATTGATCAGCGATTATGTAACCAAAACTCCAGGTCTGGCATTAGCTGCTTCTACTACCAGCGCTCTTGAAGCATTGAAAATATTAGAAAAGCAAGCAATCGACGCTGTTTTCCTTGATATACAAATGCCGGAGCTGACAGGCATACAGTTTTTGCAGGTGATAGATAAGAAATACCCCGTAGTGCTTACCACCGCCTATGCTGAATTTGCATTAAAAGGATATGAACACAATGTGGTTGACTATCTGCTAAAACCCGTTTCCTTTCAGCGTTTCCTTCAATCAGCGGAAAAACTTAAAGACCGGCTGCTGTCAAAAACCGTTAATGACCCAGAGCCAGGCAAAAGCCTTTTCATTAAAACTGAATATAAGGTCAGGCGTGTTAACCTGGATGATATACTGTTTATTGAAGCGCTCAAAGATTATATCGCGGTCCATACGGCTTCAGAAAAAATCCTTTCCCTTCAAAGCATGCGTGAACTGGAAGAACTGCTTCCACGCTCCCTGTTCCTGCGGGTTCACCGGTCATATATCATAGCCATTCATAAGATAGAAAGCATCGAACGCAACCGGGTTGTTATCAATAAGCAGCATCTGCCTATTGGCGATAGTTATAAGGAGGCGGTGAAGAAGGTTATTGGTCATTAGATTAAAGAGGGAACGCGGATTATCAGGATCGGTTAGGGTTTATTAGGATCAGTCGCTGCTATTGCTTTCCGACTCAAAACTTTCAAGAACAAATCCTAATAAACCCTAACCAATCCTGACAATCCGCGTTCCCTTCCCCCACACCGCAACGTTCTAACAGCCAACCCTCTACGGTGCCAATAAACCCTAAAATAACTTCCCCTTAACCAAACCCTTGCAAATCTGGCTTTTGTAGTCTAATTTTGGTACTATACTTGGTGAGTCCTAATAGTATGCTGGACGACTTCCAAATATTTGAGACCTACATGGCAAGTGATGCCTTCAAAAACCTTCCCGAAAGAGAAAGGGAAGAATTCATTACTTCCTACAATAATTTTCTTGAAGAAGAGATGGATGTAGTGCTGGAAGAAGCCAAGTTTCATCTTCAGCAAAAGAACATCAGCGACCTTTTCTTCAGTATGTACGGCCATCTCGATCCTCAATTGTTGCAGGAAAAAGATTCCGAATGGAACAAGACCTTTGGTTTCAGGCCCCTGGAAATATTACAAAAGCGGTAATCTCCCGCCTCAACAAAGCATAATTCCTCAATAGCCTGCATAATTGGGCAATGTGCGTAACAATTCCCCAGCAATCTTATCCATTTCAGCGGTTAAAAACGCGGCTTGGCTTTTGTGGAAGCTATATGTAAATAATTCTCACTGTCTTAAACGTTTACGTGCGTATGGAAAGGGAACAGAATCAATTTTCTCCCGAATTGCTGCAAATGATGAGGGATGAGGAACGGGAGAAGTTTCTGACTGCATTGAAAAATGGGGCCTCATGGGCTCAGTTATACCATATTCGCAGTACCATCCGAAAGATCAATAATATGATCGAAGCTTCGGAACGCTCTGATTCTAAGAAAGATCAGCGAAGCAGCAGCCGCGAGCGGGGTTCAGAAGAAAACGGACCACGAGGATAAATCGACAACTCACTACTCACCATTCACCACTCACTATTCCTATTCCTACTCCCCAAACGGGTAAGTTTCCGGCATCTTGTGTATATCAGCCTTCACATCCAGTGCATGCAGCGCTTTTGTTTCATCTATATGAATGAAAGCATCGTAACGAAGCGGCAACCTGCTTGGAACATAGTTGCCATACTGCTCAAACCGCGGGTTGTATACAACGCCTATGGCACGGTGGCCGATGACTTCATCGGTTAGTAACGGCTCTTGCCGCAGTTCCTCCATCAAAAGCATTTTATTAACGTGATCAGTCTCATGCAGGGCTTCTTCCCAGCTATCGCTCATCGCCTGCGGAACCTCCATCACTTCCATATCAGCCCCCCACCTGCTGCCCGCAACCACGCTGCCTGTATAGCTCCCGAAGCCGACCAGCACTACCCGGCCGCGGCCAAAATGCCTGCGTGCCAGCTCGCCTATGTTGTACATCCCTTCATCAGCCATATCCGTTGCACTTGCATCGCCTATATGCGTATTATGCGCCCATACAATGGCTTTTGAAGTTGAGCCGTGAAAATCGAGCAGGCGCTCCAGCGTTTCCTGCATGTGCTCATCGCGTATATTCCATGACGCCGCACCACCTTCGAGCATAGAGCGGTAATATTTTTCAGCGTTCACGGCTATCAATGCGTTCTGCTCTGTGCTGAAGGCATTCTCAACATCGTGATCATACGATTGCATGCGGCTTTGAATGCTGTGTAACACCTTTATTACCTCCTGCTCGCAACTGGCAGGTACCAGACGTGTAGCTCTTGCATAGGACTGACCTTCATCATGATGATAAGGTTCAAAGCAGCGAAAGGCACGCTCTGCATCCGGCAGTAAGGCAGGGTCAGTTTTCTGCAGGTATTCCCGTATCTCGTACAAAGAGTCCCATAGGCTGTATACATCTAACCCATAAAAACCTGTCCGCTCATGACCCTGGCGCTGACTGTTATATTGCTTCATCCACTCTGCAAGGGCAACTACTTCCCAATTGGCCCACATCCAGGTGGGCCAGCGATCGAAAAGTTTAATCACATCGATGGCATGCTCCTGTTGCGGCCCGTAATGTTTTATATACCGGTTGATCTTGTAGCAATCAGGCCAGTCGCCTTCTACCGCTATAAAATCAAAACCCTTTTCGGCAATCAACCGTTTGCTTAGCCTGCTGCGCCAGGTGTAGTATTCATGTGTGCCATGCGATGCCTCTCCCAGCATAACTATACGCGCCTCGCCAATTCTTTCCATCAGCGGATCGAGATCCCGCGAACTTTCCAGGGGCAATATATGCCTGTTCAGCAACTCAATAATTTGTTTACCCGCCATTGTAATATCAGGCAAAATAAATGTGCCAGGGAAAGAGAAGGTCATCAGGTCAATGTGGTCATTGAGTCATTAGATGCAGAGTATTTAATGGCTCTCTTTAGGTGGAATAACTTTTGAATACTTATGGAAGTGAAAAAGCCTGAAGCATCACTGGAACGTGCAGACCTGTTTGCAAAAGTTTACAACCAATGCAGGGTTAACTGCATCATCATTACCGATGAGCATGGCATCATTTTACAGGTGAACGATGCTTTTAAAACAAATTTCGGGTACGATGAAAGTATTATAGGGCAGCATGGCCGGATATTTTTTACTCCGCACGACCAAAAAGCCCTCAGACCGGAAATGGAGCTGGCGCTTGTTAAAAAAGAAGGCTTTGCTCAGGACCAGAATTATACCCTTCACGGCAATGGGCAGGCTGTGTGGGTAAGCGGAGAATCAGTTTGGGTAGAAAGCAAAGAGCATGGCAACTGCGTAATAAAGATCATACAGAACATTCATGCGCAAAAAGTGCAGGAAAAATTCCTGGTAGAGGCCAATGAGCTATCGCAGACAGTTTTTAAAAGCATTGAAGACGGATTGCTTGTGCTGAGCCCCGACCTGCTGATCATGCTGGCCAACCATGCATTTTACGAAATGTTCGATATGAAGGTCTGCGGTCTTGAAGGCATCTACTTTCCCGAACTGGATTTCCCGCTCAGATCTAATGTTCAGATGCAGGAAAAGATCATGCAATTATCGGAGACCGGCCATATTGATGAAGAAATTGAATGGAATTTCCCCGGAAGCAACAAGCGCATGTTGCGCATGACAGGGAAGTTCCTTGACGATCAAAGCCCGAAAAAAAGAATTCTGCTGCTGTTTCACGATATTACCCGTGAAAAAGAGTCTGCCCAACAGCGTGAAGACCTGATCAATTTCGTATCGCATGAATTAAGAAATCCTCTCGCTAACCTGGCGCTGGTGGTGGAATTATTACCGGATGTTCTTACAAACAATAATGAAGAGGAAGCCACGGATTACCTTGAAAAAGCCAAAGCCAACATGAGAAGGCTTAAACAGGTGATCAGTGAACTGCACGATGCAACACGCGCAGGGACCGGGCAACTTTCCATACAAAAAAGCAGCTTTGGGCTCAGCGCTATGATCCGGGAAGCAATAGATACGGTAAAAATGCTTTACCCGCGGCACGAGGTGATATTTCGTTCCGAACAAGACCATACTCTTTATGCAGATCGCTTCCGCCTCATCCAGGTGTTGAATAATTATCTCACCAATGCCATAAAATATTCAGAGGGATCTGATAAAATATTGGTAGATGTGTTGCATGCCAACAACAAAATCACTGTATCGGTTACTGATCATGGCCCTGGCATCCCCCCAGACCAGCTCCCCTACGTATTCCATAAATACTACAGGGGTCGAAGCACCGTAAAAATAGATGGCCTGGGCCTCGGCTTATATGTCTGCAGCGAGATCATTCTGGCCCATAGAGGAGAAGTATGGGCTACCAGCCAGGAAGGGCAGGGCAGCACGTTCTACTTTTCCCTGCCCCTTTAAGGCCTTATGCCCCTGTTGCCTTGCCTTACGCTTATTCGCACTCGTGACGTGGCCTGTTTTTTGAAACTATACCTGTAAACTTTAATCATGAATCAACCAGAAAGAAGAGATGAGCCGGTAGATGACAACCGCTCCGGCGAAGAGCAAACATATACTCCGCCACAACCACAGGAAAAAACCAGTTTAGGCGGCGATTTCAACAGTGGCGTTACCTCTCACGATCCTGCAGAAAAGGATGAGATCGAGAAAAAAGGCGCATTGGCCAATATTGATCAGAGCGCAGTGAGAACAGAAGAGGAGCGCAAGACGGAGGAAGGAAGAAGTTAAGCAGTTTCGGGTTTCGGGTATAGGGTATAGGTTTCGGATTCGTCTCCGTGACGAACTAACTATTTGCAATCAAACTCCAGGGTGGCGAACCCGAAACCCTGCACCCGAAACCCGAAACTTTATTCTGATCTGCCAATTGAGGTATAGTTTTGCCGCAAGTATGGATTATAAGCTGGAGCTAAGGAAATTCATCAGCAGTCAATACCTGTACACCGGCCTTCGTATAACCGCCGGCGTTATTATTCCGGCGCTGGTACTTCAACATTACGGTCTGCTTTACAGCATGATCGCTATTCCTCTGGGCGCACTCTTTGTAAGCCTTACAGATAGTCCAGGCCCCATTACCTATCGCCGCAATGGCATGCTGGTAAGCATTGTGCTCAATGCGCTGATCGTGCTTATTGCCGGCTACAGCCGCGTAAGCCCGTTCATGATCGGCATTGAGATCGCGGTATTCGGATTGTTATTTTCCCTTATAGCAGTTTACGGCAACCGCGCCAATACCCTTGGGCTGATGGCTCTTATCGTTTTCATTCTAAACATCGATTCCACAGCAACACAACCTTTACTGAAACAGGTTTTGTACATCACCATTGGCGGAACATGGTATGCATTGTTAAGTCTTGCGCTGCATACCTTACGCCCTTACCGCCCTATACAGCAATTGTTGGGCGAGTTGTTGATGGAAACAGCCATTTTCCTGCGAACACGGGCTCTGTTCTACGGAAAAGACAGGGACGAAGAAACCATTTTCAGTCAGCTGATGCAACGCCAGGTGCATATTCATACGCTGCAGGACGAGCTGCGCGACATGCTTTTTACCACCAGGAAAGTGCTTTCTGAATCTACCCGCAAAGGCAGGGTACTTATGACGTCGTTCCTTGACAGCATAGATCTTATGGAAAGGATCATGACCTCCAACCAGGACTATTCATTACTGCATAAGGCCTTTGATGGCTCGGGCATATTAGAGGAGCTGAAAGATAATATAACCATTCTTGCAAATGAGCTGCATCATATAGGGCTTGCGGTACAGGGAAATTATTCTTACCGTTCTGCGCAGGACCTCGACAGCAGGCTACAGCAAACCATGGATGCTTTTGTTGACCTGCGCGCAAAAGCATTGAATGCCGATAATATTGAAAGCTTCATCAGCGTGCGCCACATCATTTACAGCCTTGAAGATATCACCGCACGCATCAAGCGGCTGGAAGCATATACTACGTACGATAAAAAGCTGAGCAAACAATACAAGCGCGATGTTGATGTTGATCAGTTTGTAAGCCAGCCCGAATTTTCGCTTAACCTGCTTACAGATAATCTTACCCTTAAATCAGGAACGTTCCGTCATGCGTTGCGGCTAACCATTGCACTGCTTACGGGATATATTGTATCACTGCTGTTCCCGTTGGGTCATAGCTATTGGATATTGCTGACCATAGCCGTAATTCTCAAACCAGCGTACAGCATTACAAGAACAAGAAATGTGCAACGCCTCATAGGCACATTCATTGGCGCAGCAATCGGTTTTCCGCTGCTGCTGTTTGTTGAAAACAATACAGCTTTGTTTCTCATCATGCTGGTAAGCATGATCCTTGCTTACAGCATGCTTAAGCTGCAATTTTCAGTGAGTACCGCGGGGGTTACGCTTGCTGTGCTGCTGATGTTTCATTTTCTCCATCCTTTCGATCTTAAAGCAGTGGTGGCAGACCGGATAATAGATACTGCAATAGGCTCCGCAATCGCTTATATTGTATCTACGTTCGTGCTGCCTGCATGGGAACATGAGCAGATAGAAGAGTTTATCAGAAATGCGCTGCAAACCAACAGGCAATATTTTCTTACCGTTGCACAATTCTTCACCGGAAACCCTCCTGATGTTACTGCATATAAAATAGCAAGGAAAGATGCGTTTGTGGCGTTGGCCAACCTCTCTGATATTTTTCAGCGCATGCTTTCTGAGCCCAAAAGCCAGCAGCACGGCTTGCCGCAATACCACCAGTTTGTAACCACCAGCCATATGCTTACTTCTTACATCGCTTCCCTGTCGTACTACGCCTCCGGGTTTGGCGCAAAGTATGCGCAGGAAGATTTTGCACCTATGGTTAAGGAAATAGAC
>JBAVMD010000688.1:0-3814 GCA_049689695.1 Chitinophagaceae bacterium
CCAGAAAGCATTGCAGTACAGGCCGGAGTCGCCGGAATATCAGAAAGAAGCTGGTCTTGCAGCGCTCGAGCTTCGCCGCTACGATCAGGCGCGCATACATTTTGAAAAAGTTTACCAGGCAAAAAAAGATGATAAAGATGCGCTAACGCATCTCGCGCAATTAAACTTTTCACTCCGCCGCTGGACGCAAGCCATACAGTATGCTGAAATAATGAGGCAAAATAATATTCCCGGTTATAACTACATTCTCGGAAGAAGCCATTACGAAGATGAGAACTATGGCGAGTCATATAAATACCTTCAGGCTGCCATGAAAGACGATCCTGCAAATGCTGAGATTCCTTACCTCATCGGCCGCAGCTTTGTAGATATGAGCAACTATAAAATGGCAGTGCAATTCTTTGATCAGGCCATTGCAAAAGATTCCACTAAAGCCAATTGGTTTTATGAAACAGGGCTTACATACTTCGCCATTCCCGATGCAAAAAAAGCCATTCAATACTTTGAGCAGGCCATCGCCAAAGGATATAAAACAACGAATGATGTTTTAGAGAATTTATCCAATGCATATGTTGAAGCTGGTCAGCCGCAACGTGGTATTGAGCTGATGACAAAGTTGCTGGAAAAAAAGCCTGCAGATATGGAGCTGTTATGGAACGTGGCAGAAGCTTATTACAAAACCGGCAAATATGCAGAAGCCATCGAGCATTGGGACCGCATGCTGTATTACGATAAAAACAACGCAAAGCCTTTGTATATGATCGGACTTTCTTACCAGAAGAAAGGAGAGAAAGAGAAAGGCCAGCAGCTTTGCGATAAAGCTATAGAATTGGATCCTTCGCTGAAGAATTTGAAGCAGAAAAAGGATATGCCGGCTTTTTAAACGGAGTTTAAAAAGCAAGGAACAAGGCACAAGAAGCAAGGCACAAGGCACAAGAGACAAGGCACAAGTTGGAACGCTCCTCCTTGCGCCTTGTCTCTTGTGCCTTGTGCCTTGCACCCTGTGCTTACATTCTCTCTGGCACCTTAATCCCCAACATCCCCATAGACAACTTTATCACATGTGCCGTCAATTGTGCAATCTGCAGGCGTAGTTCTTTTTTTGCGCTGCTCTCGGCATTGATGATGGAGTGTTCCGTATAAAATGAATTGAAGGTTTTGGCGAGGTTGAATACGTATACAGCCAACACAGAAGGGTTCATTTCCTGTTCTGCCTGTTCCGTGGTGGATGGAAATTGTTCCAGCAGCAACAGCAATGTTTTTTCCAGTGGCAGCAGGTCTCCGGTTATTATTTCATGCTGTGGTTGCTCCTTGCGCAAAATGGATTTGATCCGTGCATGAGTGTATTGTACAAATGGGCCCGTAAAGCCGTGAAAATCGATGGATTCTTCAGGATTGAATACCATTCTTTTTTTCGGGTCAACACGCATCAGGAAAAACTTCAGGGCGCCAAGGCTGATGGTGTTGTACAAATCTTTCAATTCATCTTCTTCAAAATCTTTCACCTTTCCCAATTCCTGTGTATGCTTTGCTGCGATATCGTACATTTCATTCAGCAGATCATCCGCATCCACAACAGTTCCTTCACGACTTTTCATTTTACCTGTTGGCAATTCTACCATACCATAGGAGAGGTGATGAATGCCTTCGGCATTTGAAATGCCCAGCTTTTTTGCGATCAGCTTTAAAACCTGCATGTGATAGTTCTGCTCATCGCCAATCACGTAGATGCTTTGGTCTGCATGAAATTCAGCCTGCTTTACATCGGCTAACCCTATGTCCTGTGTTATATATACTGACGTTCCGTCCCTCCGCTGCAATATTTTTTCATCTAATCCATCCCTGGTCAGGTCAACCCACACACTTCCATCTTCTTTCTTATAAAATATTCCTTTCAAAAGGCCTTCTTCCACGTATTTTTTTCCGAGCAGGTAAGTATTGCTTTCGTAATATATTTTTTGAAAATCGGAGCCGATGCGTTTGTACGTTTCATCGAAACCTGCATACACCCAATTGTTCATTCTTTTCCACAGGTCTATCACTTCCGGCTTACCGGCTTCCCAATCCACAAGCATTTGTTTGGCGCCCTGCATGATGGCTGTTTTATTTTCAGCCAGGTCTTTTATGGCATCGTCTTCCTCTGTTATTTTTTCTTCAATGGCAAGAACGGGCTTCAGTATTTTTTGAAGTTGTTTCTGTTTGTCTTCTTTTTCTTTCGGATCGATGTTTTTATATTCTTCTTCATCAAAGCTTTTCAGTACATCTTTCCATTTTTTTTGTTTAGACAGCGCAGATTGAGCAAGTGTTGATGCGGCGGTCCCAAATTTTTCGATGGCCTTTATGTCCAATTGACCTATCGCTTTTTCGAGCACCGGTTGCAGTTCGTTGATCTTCTTAAGATGTGTATTTATTTTGAGTTGTTCGTCTTCTGTGAACAGGGAGAGATCACCCTGCTCATAGATATCATTAATCAGCGGTTTTGACTGGTCTTTCAACTCGTCGTTAAACTTAACATAGTAGTCCCCTACAAAATGATCCCCTTTTGTTCCCGTGCTTTCAGGAGTTGCGCCATTGGCAAAAAGCTGCCAGGCGATCATGCTTTTACAGATATGAATGCCGCGATCGTTCACAATGCAGGTCTTCGAAACTTCCGCACCATTGTGTTTATAAATTTCCGCTACGCTCCATCCCAGGAAATTGTTCCGGAGATGACCGAGATGCAATGGTTTATTGGTATTGGGCGAGGAATATTCTATCATTACCCGGCGTCCCGAAGCGGGTTGGATCCCGAACCGCTCGTCGTTTGAATGGCGCGATAAAAATCCCGTCCAGTATGCATTGGCAACGGATAAATTCAGAAACCCTTTGATCAGGTTGAAAGAAGAGAACAGGCCGGGATTGCCATCCACCAATTGCTGGCCAAGTTCACTCCCAATAGCGTCAGGAGATTTTTTCAGCTGTTTTACCAGGGCAAAGAGCACAACGGTATAATCGCCCTCAAATTCTGGCTTGGTCTGGTTTACCTGGAAGTCTTTTTCCGTAAATGGCTGCTGGTAAATGTCCTGGAGTGCCTTGGTAACTGCTGTTCTTATATGCCTGGTAACGCTCATGAGCGCAAAAATAAGGCCCTTACGGGAAGGTACAAGGCACAAGGTACAAGAAGCAAGGAAAGGCAATTAAGCAGCAGCCCCTTATTTCTTTTCTTGCTTCTTGTGCCTTGTACCTTGTGCCTTACTTCTTGTTCCTTGTTTCTTGTGCCTTGTTCCTTACTTTTGCGCCTTCGATGCCGAAAAATTTCATCATATCCGCTATAGACGTGTTTTATCCGCCCTTCAGGAGATTCATCAACCTGCAAACATTTCGCTACCTGGCGTGCGGGGGAGGCAATACCCTGCTGGACATCCTGCTGTTTTTTATCGCTTATAATTATATTCTCCACAAGCAGAACCTTGAGCTGGGGGCTGTGGTGATCAGCCCGCATATAGCGGCTTTCATCATTTCATTCGCCATCAGTTTTCCCACTGGTTTCTGGTTGATGCGCAGTATTGTATTTACCGATTCTACGTTAAAAGGAAGGGTTCAGCTGTTCCGTTATTTTCTGCTGGTGGCTGTTTGCATACTGCTGAATTATGCCTTTCTTAAATTATTCGTTGAACAATGGGGCATTTTTCCAACACCGTCAAAAATCCTCACAACTATTATCGTGGTGTCGTTCAGTTATCTTACACAGAAGCATTTTACTTTTAAAGCAGATAAGGGAGTTGACAGTACACTGTAGACAGTGTACTGTAAGGCACAAGGGACAAGGTACAAG
>JBAVMD010000689.1:0-7294 GCA_049689695.1 Chitinophagaceae bacterium
ACCGTTTTGAGGCTATCCGTGGTTGAACTTCTTTCAGGTGCAGATCGTTGAAAAGCAGACTGGAACTGGCTTAAAAAAATTTGGGCCTGGGTAGACACCCTGGCCCGTTTTTAATCCGTACCCTATGAAAACTGACTTAAAGGTATAAACTTTTTGAATTAGTGCAAAGTAATTTCATGTACCACCCCATTAATGGTGATAGTGGCCTTATTATCGCACAAACCTGCACCATAATCAATAACAGCTACGTCTGAATTAGTCCTGCGGATTGCGATCTTTCCTTTAACTATCCAACGGCAGGTGAACCTTTTTATCAATGGATTGTCTGGAAGTGTCCTTGCTGACCATTGGAAGAGAAGAGAATCTCTCTTCACAGTACCACCTGATTCGCCTTTGATGCTGAAGATATCATCAAGCGGGAACAAGGGGGTACCGCTTCCTTCGATCTGGGTAATGGTCTTGGTGCTGTTCCATTGGCTGTAGTTGCCATTGGGCCTGGTGAGCTTACCATTACGAACAGTAACCTCGAAGATCCATTGCTGTGAGGTGCTCTTGTTCTGAATGCGATGAACGCCTTCTACATGTACACCATTCACGTAGTAACCATCAAATGTAGTTTCAGCAACGCTTCCGGGTGCTACAAGCCTGCCTGTATAAACAGTAATGATCTTTCCTTTGCGAAGGCGCCCGTCTCTTCCCGTGCAACCTGAACCGAAGTCCATAACCACTCTTACCGGGAAAGCTGCAGGTGGGTTGAGGCGTGTGATGGTAATCGTAACACAAGGCGGAACGGTATCAGTACCGTTGGCTCCGGAAATGATCTCATCTCCATATTGAGTATTGCGCTGTCCGAAAATGCCGGTGCCGCCAATGCCAACTTCGGCATTCACGCCCATTACATTGTCGAAAACATCGTCGTACGTAGCTTCGGCTTCAGCGTCTGATTCGGCAGTGGCCTGCCCGAATTGTTCAGCTTCTTCCTGTGTAAGCTCGCTCTTTTCTTTTTTACAGCTGGGTATGATAACTAAGAAGGCTAACAGCAGAATAGCTGCCAGACTGGTTGCTTTAAGCAGGGCTTTCATAAATTGAAAGGGTTTATTGATGAAGTAATAACGGGTTAAGACCTTTATAATTTCCCGGAGTTTAACGCTTTCTTAAAATTTTAACCAATTTTGCCGGGTTATGGAACTGATAGATACCCATTGTCACTTATATCTTGCTGATTTTGAACCGGATACGCAATTTATAATAAACCGGGCCCGGGAAGCCGGAGTAAGCCGTATGTACCTTCCAGCCATCGACAGCTCTGAACTGGAGCGGTTGCTTGCCCTGGAAAAAGCGTTCCCGGGCGAATGTATTGCGATGATGGGACTGCATCCCTGCTCGGTAAAGGAGAATTACGAAGAAGAATTACGCTTGGTAGAAAGCCAGTTGAGGCAGCGGAAATTTGCGGCAGTGGGGGAGATAGGTCTTGATTTTTATTGGGATGTTAGTTTTGCCGATCAGCAATACGAAGCTTTCAGGCGCCAGATAAAATGGGCGATGGAGCTCGACCTGCCCATTGTGATCCATTCCCGCAATTCTATTGACGATTGCATCAGGGTAGTCTCAGAAAACAAGGATGGAAACTTAAAGGGAATATTTCACTGCTTTTCCGGCTCGGCTGAGCAAGCGAGGCAGATCATTGATCTTGGTTTTTACCTGGGTATCGGGGGCGTGATCACTTACAAGAATGCCGGCCTGGCCGAAGCATTGAAAGACATTCCACTTGACACCATGGTGCTCGAAACCGATGCGCCTTACCTGACGCCGGTGCCATTCAGGGGCAAGCGCAATGAGAGCAGTTATATAAAATATGTAGCTCAAAAGCTGGCAGAAGTAAAAGGTGTAAGTGTGCAAGAAGTGGCGGCTGCAACCACCGCCAATGCTCAAAATATTTTCAGATTTCAGGGTTGAGAACTGTATTTTTGCAGCCCTTAGTTTTTGAGTTTCGGGTTTCGGGTTTGGCGTTTCGGGTTCTGAATGTTTGAGTTGTTTATTAACTCAATCTGGCTTGAACCACTAATAAACCAGTAAACTAATAAACCGATAAACTAATCAACCTTAACACGGAGGAGTGCAGGAGTGGTTGAACTGGCACGCCTGGAAAGTGTGTATACGGGAAACTGTATCAAGGGTTCGAATCCCTTCTCCTCCGCCTTCGCTCGCCGAAGCTTTAGCGTAGGCGAGTTTCGCTCGCAATAGTAATATGTTTCTCCGCCTGGCGAGCTACGGCGGACGCAGTCCGCAAAAGAAAAAAATTAAAAGCCTTTTAAGTCGTTGGATTTGAAAGGCTTTTTTGTTTAAAAATGAATTTGCGTGTATTCCTCAGGTAAAATACGTTCTTTCACCCTTGATTTTACAGGACGATATACAATATCTTAGGCTTGATATTAACCTTAAATTCTTCCTGTTTATGAGACAGCTTTTTGAAAGCTTTCAATGCTACTATGATAATCCACTGCCGGCAATAATCCTGTTACTGTTCGGTTTTATCGTCGGATTTTATCTTTGGCGTATTACGGCTTCAATCTCTAAAAAAGCACCTGGTGACAATCTGCCAAAGGAAGTTGCAAAATATTTTAAAGACCATTTCGAACATAAATGGCCGGCATCCATTGTTTATCCCGGCACGGTAAGTGTTGTTCATGATTTGAAAAAATTGCAGGAATATTTAGCTAACGTGGAAAAGACTGTATTCGATGAATGTGAGAAAGATGTTCAGGCACAGCTTAAAAAATGCAATCAAAAGGGGATAGCATTTTATTTTGGAAAATCCTATTCTAAACATTATCTCCAGGATTCAAATCTAATGGAAGAAGATGAAAAGGTTTACAGGTGTGTGCCCCGGAAAGAGTACACGGTATTTTTGCTTCCCGTTTGGTACAGGGAATGCGTGGCTACCCTTGAAGGAAGAAGATGCAGGCCTCCCCGGAGCATGAATATAAATGCCAAATTGCCGGACAAGGTTAAAGTTTTTGACTTAGAGTATGTCAGCAATCCGTTTGAAGAATCGGCACTTAACACCGGACCTGGGAGTTTTTAAAGAGAGATGGCGAAGAAGCTTTTGATCTTGGTCACACCAATCCATGACAGCTTTAGGATATATACAGCTCGCTTCAATAGTGCTGACGTTCATTACATCCCTGGTAGTGGCCGCCAGCCTTAAAAATAAATGGTGGGTATGGATCCCATTCCTGTTATACACCTGCCTTGTTGATGTCTCCGGCGCATATCTGAAGGCCGTAGAGCCTACGTACAACAACATCTGGCTATATAATCCCTATATCATTGTATCACTCACATTCTATGGATGGTTCGTTGTACATAATAGTACACTCGGGCTTCAAATAAAAAAAGCCCTTTATATAGCAGGCGCATTTCTGTCATTGTCATGTGGTATATGGTATGTGACGTGGGGTGACAGTAAAGTACTTGTCAATTTCATTCTTAATTTCGGCTCAATGATCGTTTGCATACTTTGCCTGTTATTTTTTTACTGGCATATTAAGAATCCTCACAAGTACAATTCTCTCACAGATGCACCTGCATTCTGGATGGTATCGGGGATACTTGTGTTTCATGCGGGCATTTCTATCTATGTGGCCCTGTATAGCTTTCTTGCCGCCGCTCGTCTTAAGATCATGGGCATTACTATACAAAATTTAATTCCCCAGATTTTATCGTTATTCCTTTATAGTACAATAATCGCAGGACTTATTAAATGGAAGTTCCGGTTAAGGACATAATCAATATTATCATTACCGCAACTCTTTTTGTGGTAATCCTTGCCGGCTTTATAATAATGCTGGTGAAGCTATTTGATAAGGCCCGGAAAAATTTTGCACTGCAGAAAGAAAACATCCATAAAGAATTCGAAACGCAGCTTCTTAAAGCACAGTTAGAAATACAAGAGCAAACGCTTCAGGACGTAAGCCAGGAACTTCATGATAATATTGGGCAGGAATTGACACTTGTAAAACTTACCATCAATACCATTGATATCTCTAGATTGGATGAAACTCAGAACAAACTTGATGAATCAAAAAAACTGATCTCTAAAACAATACAGGACTTGCGTAATCTGTCTAAAACATTGAATACAGGATTTATTACCGAAGAAGGCCTGCCATCCAGCTTAGAATATCAAATGGCTTTTTTACAAAAGATCGACGTATACCAAACGAATTTACATATTAATGGAGATGTGTATAAGAACCAGCCATTTGTTGAAATAGTGCTATTCAGGGTTGTACAGGAGTTAATGAATAACATTATTAAACATGCGGAAGCAAGTTGTATAACCATAGAATTGGACTATCAGGATGCGCAGTTAATCATTAGAGTTGTCGACAACGGAAAAGGATTTGCTCACTCTAGTGACGTACCGCTAATTAATGGAAAAGGGTTAGGGTTGGGAAATATTCGTAACCGCATTGCAATGATAAAAGGGAAATTCATTTTGAACAGCGCACCCAATGGAGGCACTGAAGCAATAATTGAAGTGCCCAGGCAGGAAATATCTACCTCCTGATTTGAATTTTTGCTCAATTACTTTTCAATAAATCAAGAAAAGGACAAACTATAAGATCATTTGTCCTTTTTTATTTCTTACAAGACCATTCTTCTGGGTGAAAACACAGACAACGGGCGTGAAAAGACAGGCACATCAGCATGAAAAGGCACTGCACCGATGCGGTGTTAAAACGGTTGACCGAGGCAGATTGTTTATTGAAGATTTGTGATACAAACAAGTGCACAGTAAATCAACGCAAATCAATTTTTTTAAACTACAACTATGACGCGATCTTATTACCTGAAGAAGGATACCCCATCCATTACACTCGAAGTCAATGTTTCTACAATTGGGGAGGCTACCACTGTGGCCTTGAAGAAGAAATCCGGAGGAGTGATCGAAAAAGTGACCAGTTCCCCACTGGCCGATGGTATCATTCCGTTGCAGGATATTGGAAATGGCGATCGTTTGGGAGACAGTGTCCTCGACGTAACCACACTGATAGAATTAGATATGATTCCCCAAAACCTGTGGGATTCGTCTTTTGAAAATCTCGTTATCACTTACAGATTCAGCGGAGGGATAGATGGCCCCCAGGTGTATGAATATGACCTGGACGATAAAACGAGAAGTTCGAGTGGGAAGACAATTCTTGTCAGGAAAGCAATCAGAATGATTCTGGTGGCATAATCTGTATCAAAAAAAATAATAATTATGCGACGTTTATTTTGTTTACTCCTCATAATTTTTGTTAAGGCTGTTGTTGCCCAGGATGTAGAGTTCAACAACCTTAGAATTCCCGTGTCCCCTGCTTTTGCGATTCTGGACATATCACCAACAAGCATCGAGCGACCTACAAATCCTAAAGCTTTGGCTGCTAATGTTCTGAATTTTGTTGGCTCGGGAAGTGTATTGCCTAAAAACTTTGCACTTGAGCTTTCTCCCTATTGGGTTTTGAAACATAAAAATGAAACAGTATATAAATTTTTGGGCATTGAGTCTGCGAAGGACAAGCCGGGAGTAAGTACCGGCTTTCTTCGCAAGATGGATATTTCTGTCGCTACTTTTTTCAATGACTCGGCCAAAAATTTTTTATCGAATACTAATTATACAGGTTTTGGTGTCAGAACAAATCTGATAACTATCTGGGGAGTAACAAGAGCAAACGAATTGAGAGATTTGTTAGTAGCAAGAGCGAAAGAAAGGACGGATTTAATAACAGCGAGCCCAAATCTGACGGTCGATGAAATCGAGGAGCAACTGAAGAAAACCAGGCAAGGAAAGGAAACCAACCGTAAGAGTTCAGATATTAAACCGTTGCTTGCTATTGATGCTTCTTACGCTTATTCCGATGCCTATTTTAACAATAAGTATGAAAATAAGCGATTCAACAGAAGAGCACTTTGGCTCAACGGATCACTCAATATGGAAGTGAACAAGGAAGACAAGGATTATTTCTTTATCACTGCCCACTTTAAGCGCATGAAGGATAATGTGCTCACGGACACTGCTCACTCGATCTTTAATGAGCAGAGCGTCAATGACCTTGGGATCCGGGCAGGCTATGAACGAGGTTCTTTTTCAATATCGATTGAACACCTGTCCAGGAAATATGATGACGTATCTGATCTCGATTCCAGGAGAACGGTTGGGATACTCCAGTTTAAGGTGAATGAAAATCTTTATCTTTTTGGAACTTTTGGGAAAAACTTCGGACAGATGAATACCCTGTTCACTTTGTTCGGCCTGAACTGGGGATGGGGGAAAAACAATGTCCCAATAAAATAACTTTTCCTCATCTCCTGACCTGGTCAAGCAGTTCGCCCAACAGGTCCACCACCTCTTGCTGGATCACTCCGATGTGTTCAATTTCCTCTCCTGCTCTCCAGTGAGTGCCTCTTTCAGGAGGGCGAGTCGCTGAGTGCACCGTCCCGATAGCTATCGGGACTAGCAAAGGGGAGGTTCGCTTAGGGTATCAGATATTTTCTAGAGCGTGAGCTACGGCGAACGATGCCGGCTAAGGGACAAATCATCACTTGAGGAGTTCAAAATGCCGGCTTTTTGCGTTCGATTATTTTTTTACACCTTTGCCAGACCCTTTAGGCGTCTGGTTTGATGCTCGTTGCTTATTTCTGTTTTCTTGATCTTGCTGATATTGTTGATTAGCGCCACTTGTGGCGGCGTTACGATTTTGCATGTTCGACCGATTATTTCGCGCTTTATCTTCTTGTTCATCTTTTCTTGGTTGTTAGTTCTTAAAATTTACAGAAATTATAGAACATTTACAAAGCAGCAAAATGATACCCATGAAATGTGTTACCCTAGCTCTTTAGAAAGTCATGATCTTCAGTAAATCTTTCACATAAAAGTTCGAACTCCGTCCCCGCCATCCCGCTGAATATGTAAAAGCCTTTCAAGTTATTGGATTTTTGAAGGGCTTTTTCAATTATAAGAATATGACACTTAAGTTTGAATTTTTTATAAGTAATTTGTTCCCAAATCTTAAAGCTTTCGAATGTTTGTTCATTAAGAGAACATGGGTAGATGGCATTTTTATATTTATCCTGCGAAGGTTTAACTGAACCAATGGCAGGTTCTTCTGACGATTGTTTATGGAATCAGTTGTTTCAAATTAGTTCAGTTTAATCCTCCTTATATTGTTATTTTCCCTAATTCTTCTCTCATGGCCTTTCGCGATCTATATTGAAGGACAAATTGAGTTATTAGTTGCTTTACTAC
>JBAVMD010000690.1:0-10941 GCA_049689695.1 Chitinophagaceae bacterium
GGGCAATACATTGAGTACATTGTTATTGCTTTCTGCCTGGAGCACATTGGCAAAATTCCTGTCTTTACCAAAAGTGTACAATGGGTTTGCACCTCCCCCGGCCGCATTGACCGCAGTGATCACAACAGGGTCTATTAAATTAATTACGTTACTTATGTTTGCAGACACATTTACATCCGGAGTTACGGCGGGATTAATAACGACGTTCATTCTTAATGTATCAGCACCTGTACTGTTGGCAAAAATCACTTGCAGTGTATGCACGCCTGCAGCAAACGTACTTACATTAAAGCTGAAAGTGCTGTCTGCAGCCACCGGTAACGCAGTTGCGCTCAGTGTAACGCTTACGCTTATTCCATCCCCTGCGGCTGGCAGGTTGTTTATCCTGCCTTTCTGCACTCCCTGGTTGCTGCAATAACCATTCAGCAATCCGCTTACTTGCGGCGAAGGCGGTGGTAATGCCTGTTTAACCAGGTTCACTGTTGTATTGGTCTTAACAGGCAGGTTGAAATCAAAATAGATGGATGCACTGTTGCTGATCAGGTCACCGGCAATAACAGTTGATTTGGGCCTGATGCGATAATTGATATATCCATGACTGGCAGGTTCGTTGTGAACGCTGTCTGCAAGTTGAATATTCGCAAACGTCCACGCAGCTTTATTGCCGTTAGTTATACTCAGCTGATAAGGATGGCTGGCAGATATCATTTCAATTGAGTTCCAGTCCAGCTTTGCATCCAACGTATCGCGGACCACAATATTGAAAGCAGTATCGTTTCCGGTATTTTGAAAACGGATGGTATAGTCGATATACTTTCCTTTGCTTACATCCAATGCACTGAAATTGTTGCCGGAAGATTCAAATTTATCATTAGGATCAAAGGCTCCGCTCACAAAGCCATGAAATATAGATTCATTATCGGTTTTTGCAAGATCGCCGGTCGTATCAATAATGGCTTTAGAGATAAGAACATTGCCGATGCTGACTACAGGCGGAGGAGAGATTTTCAATTGAACCGCTATTGAAGTAGTATCTCTTGGCCCAAGATAGCTGATGTTCCATGTTATTGTATCTCCCGAAACCGATGTTGCAGCAGGTATAGCAGACAGGTATTGCATGCGGGGGTCTTTGATAAGCTTCACTACCTTGTTCACAAGCGTATCGGTGCCTGCATTAACTACACACACTCTATACGATACATCAAAACCTGGCCGGTGCGCACCGGGCGAATGCAAATAAACACGATAATCACGTTTGCCCGGAACGGGCTGAAGCGCAAACCCGATGCTGTCAGATGTATTGTAAGCGCTGAATGAAGAAGATACAGAAGCTGGCAGCGCTGTATAATAAAGCGGCGCAGCAGCAACTTTTGTTTGATAGATACCAGTATCAACGCCATTCGCAAAAAAACCATTGTAGGTAAGACTGGCAGTTTTAGCGCCGCCCTTCTCACTTTCTATGAGTATGTTACTCGCAAACGGCTCATTGGCATCTTTACTGCCGTTAAGATTATAGTCGAGAAACACAGTTCCTTTTACCGTATTTGCTTTAATGAGTTTAACTACCCAGAAATCATATCCGCCATGGTTACCGGAAATGTCGCCGTTATTTGAATTGGTATAACCAGCCACTATGTACTCATTGTCGCTAAGGGCTACTACGCTTGTAAGGTTATCGAACAATGAGCCGCCCAGCGCCTTCCTCCAGCTTGCGGTATTTGAATTTGTCTTAAACCCGGTAACCAAGCCTTCTACCTGCCCGTGATAGCCGGGGAGTGCCGGTTCATTTGAAGACGCTACCCCAATGTTGTCAACAGGGTTGATCATTGCTACTGATGAAGTACCTTCTACCGTAACTGAAAAACTGCAATTGCCGCCAAAACTTACAGTACCCTGCACGCTATAACCTGGAGAAGATGAATCTCCTTTCACTACTGATGCGGATGAGTTTTGATTACTGGTTGAAGGATAACATGCATACAATTGATTATTATAAACAAAATGCCCGGGGGTTGTTTTTGCAATACCTACGGGAAGCCAGCGACTGTTTGAAATGCGCCATACTTCTGTATAAGTTGAAGATATTTTGATCAGTTTGCCGCGTGGAGGATTGCCGCCATTAGGACCGAAATCACCATCTGACGATGATACATCGGTTGCAATAATAAAGCTGCCGCTGCCTCCGTCCTCTATATCATAAGCAACATCGGCTTCCGTACCACCAAAGCAGCGCTGCCAGATGATAGCACCGTTTGCAGGATTGATCTTTAAAACCCATACATCATTTCTTGCGCTGCCTGAACCTGAATAGTGAAAATTGGAAACATCGCCGTTGTTGTTGGTAGTAGTGTTGGCCTGGATCAGCGCATTACCGTCGCTGGTACTGCAGATGCTCATGCCCTCATCATCACCTGTTCCGCCATAAGTCTTTTGCCAGGTGATCTGTCCGTACCGGTCCATCTTTACCACCCAAACATCTTCACCGCCATGATTTCCGGAAACATCACCGTCATTGGAAGTGGTAGTGCCAACGCAGATATAGCCACCGTCTGCGGTCCTTATGATAGATTTGAAATTATCAATAGCCGTTCCGCCAAAACTGCGTTGCCATTCAAGATTTCCGGAGTTGGAAATTTTTATAACCCAGGCATCAGTTGCAGTATTGGCTCCATGATGGCCGGTAACATTTCCATCGGTTGAAAGCGATGAGCCAACAACCAATACGCCGTTGTCTACGGTATTGATGATGCTGTATGCTTTATCATC
Organism: Chitinophagaceae bacterium; assembly: GCA_049689695.1. GTDB lineage: Bacteria > Bacteroidota > Bacteroidia > Chitinophagales > Chitinophagaceae > DASPKM01. The sequence continues at coordinate 2,767 of JBAVMD010000690.1, forward strand.
CCTGGCGCCGCCGAATACTTTTGACCAGGTTATAGATGGGGCCATCTGTTGTGCCACAGAAGTGTGGGTAAAACAGGTAATCACAAGCACGCAGCACGCAAACAAGCGCTTCATATAGGGTTCTTTAAGTTAGGGAATGGGGGGATAAGGGGGTTCCTAAAATTAAAAAAAATTATCTGATTATCATTTTATGTGTTATTACCTCACTGTTTGTCACAAATTGCATCAAATACATGCCTTTTTGCAACATTCCCAGGTTCAGCGTAGTGCTGTAGCTATCGGCAGTAATGCTCCCAAGGTCTTTCTTCATCACTTCCCTGCCGTTCATATCCACAATGTTTACCACACAAACACCACTGAGCTTTCCATTGATGCTGATGGATACAACGCCATTTGGTGAAGGATTCGGATACAGCACGGAAGTTAGCGCAGTGTGCTTTTTTATATTAAGGACAACAATGGTGGAGTAGCTATACTTACCATCCTCATCGATGATCTTAAGGCGATAATAATTGTAGCTTGCAAGTGGCGACTGATCTTTAAATGCGTATGCTGCGCCGTTTGCAAAGTTGGTTGCAGGCACGCTTCCGATCTTTTCAAAATTCAATCCATCAGCGCTTCGTTCAATTTCAAACAATTTTGTTTTTTGCTCAGTTGCGGTTTTCCAATAAAGATTTACGATACCGTTATTCAGGATGCCTTCGAACTTTGATAACCGCACAGGAAGTATTCCCAAGCTTACCACAACCGTATTTTCTATATTGGTTTGAACAGGAAGATTATAATCGAAATAAATAGAAGCCTGGTTGGTAATAATCTCTCCAGGCGCCAATGTATTTCTGGGCCTGATTCTGTATGTAATATAACCGTGGCTGGCTGGTTCATTTATATTTACCGGAGGTAAATAAATACGATTGAAAGTCCAGTTCACAATTTTTCCCTTGACGATCTCTGCAACTGCCGGATGGCTCATCCGCAAAATTTCAAAACTCGCCCAATTCAACTTAGGGGATAGAGTATCCTTTACCGTTATATTGAACGCGGTGTCATTCCCCATGTTCTGGAAACGAATTGTATAGGTGAGATACTGTTCCTGCATTACCTCGGAAGCCTTTATCTTTCCGGCATGCGCTTCTTCCTTATCGTTCGGATCAAAAGAACCCGAAATGATCTGGTGAAAATCTACGTGATTGTCAATGCTATCGTAATCGCCTGTTAGTGGAACATGTGCCTGCAACAAAACTGTGTCGCCTATATTAAGTGCCGGCGGCGGTTGCAACTGCAATTCCACTACGTATTTAGCACTGTCGCCTGCTGCCAGGTCCGGCAGATTCCAGTGCGCGGTATCTCCGATGATCACCGGAGGACTAGAAAACAAAGAAAAATCCGTTAATGCATCTTTTATAAAATTCACTTTGTTCCCTGCGGCTATCGCATTGGATCCGATGTTTACAACTACCATCTCATAACTGACCTTAAATCCCGGCCTTGCCCGGGTTGCAGGCACCAATGTCACTTGCAAATCACTAATTCCCGGTACCCTTGTCAAAGCAAAAATGGCGCTATCTACATTAAAATAATTTGAGCGGCTGGTTGACACCGAAGCAGGTGAAACAGTATAGCTCTGAATATTTGTATAGAAACTTGTATGGTATATTCCGGTATCTACAGTTAAGTTGAATTTTCCACTCAATGGTATCTGTGAAATGATCGAACTGTCTCTCGGCCGTACAGCAGTAACGATACCCGCAGAGAAAAAAGGTTCTGTAGCTTCTTTGATACCGTTATTATTTCTATCCTGGAAAACATATCCTGCAATCCTGTTAAGATAGCCGAGTTTGGCCAGCCAAACGTCGAAATTATTACCATGCAATCCCGATACGTCGTTATCTTTCGAAACAGTACGGCCTGCAATTATGATAGTACTGTCTGCATAAAAACCAAATGGATATTGATCAGCCAGGGAGCCGCCGTAATTTTTTTCCCAGATAAGATTCAGCTCATTGTCAAGGTGCAAAAGCCAAAGATCATCTTCTCCATAATTGCCGGAAATGTTCCCTCCCACCGACTGCGCTTTAGCTATACAATAAAACCGCAACGGATCATTTGCTCTGAAAAGCCTTGGATGATCTTCCCGGTTAAAACCTCCGAAGAATTTTGTTTTAAGGGTGTTTCCGTTAGCATCTATCTTCAGAACATATATATCCTGTCCTCCGTGATGCCCTCCGGGCGGTGCCGGCCCATATGAGTCTGATGTGCACCCGACCATCATCGTATTGTCGTTATTGAAAATTATCGAGTATGCGATATCGTTATGAAAAATTCCCTGCGTTTTTTCCCAGATTACATTACCTGCGGTATCTGCTTTTACCATGTAGGCATCTGTGTATACTCCGTTAGGGTCAGTCTTCTCTCCTGCCATTACAAGATTATTATCAGGCGTCACAGCTATGGCCCTGAACGTTCTTATTAATCCTGTTGTGGCAAATGTTTTGGACCATAACAACTGCCCCTGCGCAGACAATTTCACCAGCCAGGCCGCGGTAGTACCTGACAATTGGTATCCTGCCAGCATTATCTCACCGGAGCTTAGCTCTACACCGGTTAAAAGATAGTCGTGATGCTGAAAGTTTACCGGCTCATAAGACCATAACAATTTCCCTTTCTTATCATACTTTCTTACCCAGGTATCTGACTGATCGTTATTGATCCAATCGTTAGCCGTTCCAATGACCACATAACTACTGTCTCTTGTTACAAATACATCTTTTGCTTTTACAATGTATGCGTTCGTTGGCCAGCGGATAATGCGCTGCCATTCGATCCTGAAATCTTTATCCATTTTCACAAGCCAGGCGTAAAAACTAAAACCCTGGGTAAGCAAACCATTATCAATGTCACCCGAATAAGTAGGGCTGTTCAAAGTGCTCACCGCTATATATCCGCCACCGGGTACCGGCTTTATCCCTTCCAGGTGTTCAGTTCCAAGAGTACCCATTGTTCTTTGAACAGCTACCTTTGGAGCCTGGACAATACCAATTAACGGAAATAAGGTAATGAATAACGAGAACGCAACGGATTGATGCAGTAGCCTTAACCATTTCATGCAGTAGGAGTTGACTGCCAAATTAATTGTTTTTTATGCAATGCCGAACTTGAAACTGATAAAGCTGACGAACGTGTTATTAGGTCAATAACTGGCATCTTTCAGCAATAACAGGCATAAAAAAAACCGGCTGGTCAAGCCAAGCCGGTACTGAACGTTCTACATAATGGTTACTTTTCGTGTTATGATCTTCTGCCCAACGGTCAGACGGATCACATACACCCCGCGTTGAAATTTGCCAAGGTGAAGTTGAGTGGTGTATGAATAAGTCGCAGTGATACTACCGAGGTTCCTCGATGCCACAAGCTTTCCATTCACATCCAGCACATTAATTTTGCAAACATCGTTAAGTGCTCCTTCGATCTTTATAAACATTTTTCCACCCGGTGCAGGATTTGGATAAATTGTAAGATGCGGCTCTGAATATTTTATAAATTCAATTGTAATCACCCTGGAGTAACTGAATGTGCCATTAGGAGATATCATTTTTAACCGGTAGTAATTCAACCCATGTTTGGGTGATTTGTCATCGAATGCATAACTGGTATTATTAGCTGAAGCATCCACGCTTCCTAATTTTTCAAAATCAATTCCATTAATGCTTCTTTCAACATCAAATCTGCTTCCCGGAGAAGATACAGCGCTCCATACAAGGTTTACGATATCCTTGTTGCGAACACCCTGGAACATGCCAAGTTGCACAGGAAGCGCATTATTATCCACTACGATTGTTCTGCAGGTATTTGTTTGTACAGCATCATTAAAATCGAAAAAGATAGATGCTGTATTTTTTATTTCATCTCCCGGCACCAGGTTAGTCTTAACCCTGATGCGATAAGAAATATATCCATGACTGGCTCGTTCATTGACATTACTGTCAGGCAGCAGAATATTTCCGAAATAAAAAGTAAGTTGATTTCCTGTAATGATGTTATATGAAAAACGATGGCTGGCCCCGGTCACCTCAAAACTTTCTATATTTAATTTAGAGTCCAGATTGTCTTGTATCCACACATTGTAAGCCGTATCTGTGCCGGTGTTTTGAAAACGAATCGTATAATTAAGTGTCTTTGCGGTCCTCACCTCGGCCCGGGTTAAATACTCTCCTGAGCTTTCTGCTTTATCATTCGGATCAAAAGAACCTACTACAATCTGCTTTAAAGTAAAAAAATTATCCGGACTGCTTACATCACCTGCGGAATCGATGCTTGCTTTTAACAAAAGCATGTCACCTGTCATTAAAGAAGGCGGCAGGTCCAATTTCATATCAAGATAAATGCCTGCGGTGTCTGTAGGATTTAGCAATGGTATTGTCCATCTTAGAGTATCACCGGTTATGCTTGCAGGAGGAATATTTGCACTTAGCAAGCTCATTCTGTCTTTTATAAAAACCAATTCCTTATTAATCAGGATATCTGTACCCGCATTGTGCACTTTCAGCACATACTGCGCCGGGCGAAATGCATTTGCACGGTTCAAAGGGATTATGCTCACATTATAATCCCGAACATTTCCCACTGGCTGCAATGCAAAATCCACACTGTCTTTTTGTTCGTAAGCATTAAACAAAGATTCATGTAATGCAGGCACTGCATTGTAGTACCCGTTTTTTAGTTTAATTGTAGTTTTAACGGTTCCCTTTTCAGCAGCATTTTTGAAACGTCCATTCTTTGTTAAACTCTCATACGTTGGAACAAAAAACCACATTGAATTCACCAGTTCACTTTTTACTGTAAAATTGTTAGCGTCTGGTTCGCCTGCATCTCTTAAGCTATTCAAATTAGCGTCAATAAAGGCTCTGCCCTTAACGATATTATAAAAATTACGCATTTGCATGTACCAGATATCGCCCTGAGGTCCGGCATTAGAATTATTAGTTCCGACTAAAAGCAAATCTCCGTTGCTGCTCAAAGCCATATCACTTATATATTCCCAACTGCTGCCCCCATACGCCTTTGCCCATTCCATTGGTCCTCCATTTTCATCTGCTATTTTCATAATCAGGCCATCGGTATTGGCATAGCCTCCTAACCAATCGCGGATAGCGGGCTGGTACGATCCTGCAATGATGAACCCTCCGTCTTTATCAATAATCAATCCCGAAATGGAGGGATGTCTCATTTCATAAACAGCACGCCATTTCTCTGATCCATCAGTGTTTAACCGCAAAATGTATACACCCCATGTCCGCTCGTCGAATAATGACCTGCCGCCAATTCCGACAAAAACAAATCCTCCATCTGGAGTTGGCTTGATGTTACTTCCTGCATTAACCTTATAGTAAGTACGCTCCCATATTACCGCACCTGCTGCTGTAAGTTTCAATACAATTGCAGATGTGTCTGTTCCTGCAATCCTGTTTGCTGTATATACATAACCGCCATCTGCAATTTGCTCAATAACCTGCGGAGCATATTCCTGCGCTGAACTGCCATACGATTTCTGCCAGAGTATATTTCCTGAATTGTCAATGTTTACAACCCAGATATCAGATGACCCGTAATTCTGCAAAACATCGCCATTATTTGATTTCGTTTCTGCTATAAATGTATATCCCCCTGCAACCTGGACTATGTTCTCACCGAAGTCAGTATTTGTTCCGCCATAAACCTTACGCCATTCCACCATGCCATTGGCATCAAACTTTGTAAGCAGAACATCGTCTGCTCCATGATAATCAGGAAGTGAATTATTTGTTGTTGTACCAATTGCAATAAATCCTCCGTCGGATGTGCTTTTTATTTTCGAGAAAGAGTATTCGCTACACCTTTGCCATATAACATTTCCAAAAGAATCTAATTTGATGAAGACCCAATTATAAGTAGGGCAACTTATATTTCCATTCAGAGAACCATTATGGCCAAGAATCACACGGCTTCCATCATTAACTTCAGTTATTGAACGGCCTCCATCACCCCCATATCCACCGAAAAATATTTGAACCTGAACAGAAGGTATTAACGTTTGCGCGCCTGATTTAAAACAAACCATAAGCAAACAACCCCATAGCGCCTTACAGATAATTCTCATAAGAAGTTTTTTACAATGAGCAATTACCGGGGACTACAACCCAGTTTCAAAACCTCAATTACATAATCGTGATCTTGCGGATAATGATCTTATCTCCTGTAGTCAGTCTTATCATATACAATCCACGCTGAAGCTTGCCCGTGCTGAGTTCAGTAATGTATTGCGATGACGTAACAATGCCAATATTTTTTGTGAGCAGCTTTCTGCCATTCACATCCAGCACATCAATTTTGCAAACGTCATTAACCTTTCCTTCTATCTTAATGAATATTTTTTTACCGGAAGCAGGGTTTGGATGTACTGTGAGGTACAACTCTGTATTTTTTCCAAACTCTATCACAATTATCCTGGAGTAAGTAACTGAGCCATCTACAGATAGCATCTTTAAGCGGTAATAGTTCAATCCATTAACAGGTAAGTTGTCATCAAATGCATAACCACTGTTATTAGTGATACGGGATACATTCACGCTTCCTATTTTTTCAAAATCGGTTCCGTTGATGCTTCTTTCAATTTCAAATACGTCCCCCGCTTCTGTTCCTGATGCTTTCCATGTAAGGTTTATTATATTATTATTACGTACACCCTGGAACGTATTAAGATGTATAGGAAGCGCAGCATTGTCTACTACTGATGTTTTGTAAGTATTTGTACGTATTTCAGGATTCAGGTCGAAATAAATAGAAGCTGTATTCCTTATTTCGTCCCCCACTCTTAGGGTGGTTTTAACCTTTACGCGATAAGAAACGTATCCATGACTGGCAGGCTCATTTACATTGCTGTCAGGAAGCATAATATTGATGAATCGAAACCTGAGCTGATTACCATTAACGATATTAACGGAATAACGATGGCTTGCACCTGTTATTTCGAAACTTTCAGGATTCAATTTTACATCCAGCGTATCCAGGATCATCACATTGAACGCAGTATCTGTGCCGGTGTTCTGGAAACGAATTATATAATTAAGCGCTTTGGCAGCGCTCACTTCATCGCGGGTGATATACGCTCCTGAACTTTCTGTTTTGTCATTAGGATCATAAGAACCTGCAACAACCTGCTTCAATGCAAAAAAATTATCTGAGCTGCTTACATCACCGGCAGAATCAATGCTTGCTTTTAATACCAGTAAATTCCCGAGTGATAAAGGTGGCGTATTTAATCTCATAGTGAGAGCAATGCCAATGGTATCTGTAGGGTTTAACAACGGTATTGTCCATCGCAACGTATCGCCTGTAATACTCGCAGGAGGTATGCTTGCGCTAAGTAAGCTCATCCGGTCTTTGATAAAAACAACTTCCCTGTTAGTCAAGATATCGGTACCTGCATTATGCACCTGTAAAACATATTTTACAGGAACAACTGCCCGGGCCGGACTTAAGGGAATTATATTCACATTATAGTCCCGAACGTTCTGCACAGGTTGCAATGCAAAATCAACGCTATCTACTTGTTCGTAGTCGTTAAATATGAATTCGCGTGATGCAGGTATTACATTGTAATAAGCGTTTTTAAGCCTGACATAAATTTTATTCGTGGCTGGCCCTTTGCTGGCTGGAATTCTGAAGCGACCATTTCTTGTGAGTGTTTCATATACCGGGTTCAGGTAGAAATACGGAAAAACGGATTCACTTCTGACGCTGAAGTTGTTTGCATTTGGTTCTCCTAAATCTTTTACGCCATTGGAATTAGCATCAATAAACGCATTGCCCTTCACCCTATTCCATAAGCTGCGTAATTGCATATACCACATATCCCCCTGAGGGCCCGCACCTATTCCGCTTGAATTGCTCGTTCCCATTAAAAGCAATTCACCGCTTCTTCCAAAACTCATGTCAGTTAAATAATCCCAACTGCTGCCACCGTAAGCTACAGCCCATTCAAGAGGGCCTCCATCTTCATCTGCCATTTTCATAACCCATGCATCATCATTTGTATGGCCCCCCAGCCAATCGTTTGGGAAACACCAGTAAGCGCCGGATACTATAAAATCACCGTCTTTATCAACCAGCAACATTGGAACACGGGGAGACCTCATT
>JBAVMD010000691.1:0-2858 GCA_049689695.1 Chitinophagaceae bacterium
TATCTCTATAATAGGCATTGTCAGGCAATCGACAAGCCGCCACCCAACGTTAAAGACCAGTGATGAACTAAACATAAATTCCTATTCACCACTCGCAAGGTTATAAAAATAATTCTAAGTCATTAAATTCACAAAGTCAACTATGCAAACACATTTGAAACGTACTACGATTTACTCTTTACTAGTTGTCATGGCATCTGCCATCGGAGTAATAGTGGTACTAGCATGGATGTCCACACCACCTAGTGAAAGCGGAGACAATATCTTCAACAGAAAAATTATTTCGGGCGAGGTAAAATTGTTGAATGAAATAGAAAAAGAAAAAAATGTTATTGACTTTGCAGGAGCCATTGGCAGTGACATTTATTTTAAAACAATAGACCCTTCAATAATTTATAAAACCGATAATAGGCTTGAAAATAAAGAGAGTATCAATCTCAATATACCAGCCATTAGTGTAATAGCCTCTATGTTTAAGACCTTTGTGGATTCCGGTGGAGTTACAATTTTTGCAAATAATGTTCCGGCAATCGTAAAAGCAAAGCCCGGCAGCGATCCGAAGCTCATTAAATTCCCGGGAGCCCTATTTACTCGTGGAGTGCAAATTTCATCAAATTCGTTTGTGCTTCGAATGTTCGAACGTACCAACCAAATATTTGCAAAATGGCAGTTAAATACCAAAGAAATAATAAAGGAAACCGGTATATCGGAGAAAACCGGGGACGCAGGGATCTCAACAGACGGAATGTTGCACTTCGACCGAAAGACAAATTCATTGGTGTACGCCTGCTATTATCAAAATGAGATTTTGCAATTGGATACTAATCTGAATTTGATCCGTAAAATGAAAACTGTGGACGCAAAAACAACCTCGTTGTTAAAAGCCGGAAGAGTCCAAACCAGTTCACAAGATGTAATTACAAACTTATCTCCAAAACAACTTGTGAATGGTTCAAGTTGTGTGTCTGACGGTTACTTGTTTATTGATTCAAAAACTTTTTCTCATAACGAAATTGCAAATAAAATAGAAAATGTTTCGGTAATAGATATATACAATATGGAACAGGGACGTTATGAAGGCAGTTTTTATATTCCATACTACAAAAGCGAAAAGATTAAAACATTTAAAGTACTTAACAACACACTTGTAGTCATTTACAGAAAATACCTTGTTACATACGCGATACCTTATTTAAACTTATGACCAGCCCATAATCTGCAGTCTTGGAATAAGAACTTGACATAGTTGCAAATATGACAAGTTACGGAAGATACCGGCTTCCAAGTAAACCGGCAACGCTTTCACAATTAAAAACGATTGAAGGAAGCGTAAGGGGTAGCTGAAAACCTTTACAAAAGAGTAGGCACTTTTTTTTACTATTAAACTTTGTAAAATGAAAAAGTTATCAATCAGCCTATTTGCAGTAATAGCAATTGTTGCAGCAATTGGCAGTGCATTCACTTCCGCTCCAAAAAACAATGACGATGATTTTAACATTTATTCTGTAACGCCTCAACAAGTTTCAACGAGCGCAACTCAGCTCTCTGATTTTAATGGATTTAAATCACTTGAAGAAGCCATTGGCACAATGCCTGTGAACCTTACGAGCTGGAAGACCTCTCATACTGATATCGTATGTGAAGATCCTGATGAGAAAGTTTGCCTGGCCCAACTTAACGAAGGCGAAAATCCAACTACTGATGTTGTATATCAAATACTCCCTGGAGATTTTAGCCGTGAATAGTATTTTCGGTGCAATTATGCCGCCAGTACCCAGCGTACTGGCGGTTTTTTTATGCGAAAACTGGAAAGCTAATTAGCGGTTTTATAAACCTGTGATTTCCCTGCCTTCAGGCGTATAACGGCTACATTCATCATTTTTTCTTTTTCTACCAGTCGAAGACCATATCCCTCTAATTCCGCATTTAATGTTTTTAGATCCGATAATTGGCAATTAAGCTCTATATCAATTTTGCCGGTATAATCTGTTTCGTCAATTATTTGAGGATACAGTTGAAGTGGCACGGCTAACCTGCCAACAAGCGTGGATATATTTCCGCTTACGATTTTCAAATAGAATTTGTTAGATCCTGTTTTTGACGGTTCTCCTTTGCTTGCAAATTTAATATCATCAGAAATACGTGTTAATGCAAGGTATTTGTGATTGCGTGGCTCTAAAACGCCTTCAATTCCATACAATGGAACAAAAAATCTATTGAGATCGTCAAGCATAATCTCATACTTCTTGCCTACTAATCCACGAGGAACCTTGAGCTGATAACAAAAGCCGTTTTCCCTCAGCCAAGCAGCATTTGCCAATCCTTTTAGTGGCTTCCCATTCAACCCAACGGGCCTGATGCGCCGGTAAATAGCCGAATCAGGTATTTCAACTATCAAAGAAGTGGTGTTTAATACGCTCAAGTTATTGTTAAGCAGAGCAATTTTATATAAAGCCTGTATGTTCCAATTTGTGACGACAATTAGGTCTACATCCATTATAGCCGAGGAATGTAACCCTTCGATATGCTTTGTCAAGCTCGATTGAATAAGAAATGAACTGTCCGGTATTTTTTTGAAAATGGTTTCAGTTCCTTCCTTTACCTCAAGCACGGAAGTAAATGGAGCTTTCTCAGTTACTATCCTTTTCTCATCATTTTTGCTCAAAAGTGTAATCAGCTCTCCATTTATCATCTTTTTTACATTGCTCTCTGTCACCTCATCTGCGCCGGTAATAGCCAGTACCCTTCGGTTTTTGTCCAGCCAAACATAATGTGGTACATAACTATGCTTAAAATATGTGCTTAAGGTTTTGTCATTGGTGGCAGAAATTGGCAATATTTTTTTTATAGCTGACAAT
>JBAVMD010000692.1:0-3378 GCA_049689695.1 Chitinophagaceae bacterium
CTGTTGTCCCATTCCCATCCGCCAATGATGCTTTTACCTTGCTTCTTGATCACACCCACTATCGTTCCTTTCTTTCCATTCTTTAACTTGATCTGCTTACCAAACGCCTTATCTGGCCGGCCGAATAATTTTTCGGCAACCACATTGCCCATCACAATGGAATTGGAAGCATAATCGTAATCAGATTGTATCAGGTAACGGCCTGTTTCTATTTCCACAGGCTGAATGTTCACAAAGTCTTCAGTAACGCCATAATAGTTTACGCCACTCAGTACATCATCCTCAAATTCGATATCTGAAGTGGTGCTGATGTTGAATGCAATATTCGATGCGGTAGAAACTTTTGCTTTCAGCAGCATCGCTTCTTCGATCTTGGGATTCGGGCGCTTGATGTATTTCCACCAGGGATAATCATTTCCGCCTCCGCTGTAATCCCATTTATCGATGTAAACAGTATTGCTGCCCAGGGCCTTGATGTCTTTCTGAATGGCCTGCTCCATACTGTTGATGGTAGAGAGCACGCTGATAATGCAGAAGATGCCGAAGGTGATACCGAGGAGCGAAAGAAAGGTGCGCAGCTTATTCGACCTGAATTCCTGCAGCGCCATTTTTAAGCTCGTCCAGATGATTTCGAGAGAACGCATAAATCAAATTTAGGATCAAAAGCGGAGGTATGGTGTAAAAAGTTAGGAGTGGTGAAACTATTTAGTTCCCTCCGGCTTATGCAACTTCTTAATAGCCTTCTTCCTGATCATTCCCCCCTTGGCATCGCTTACCGAATTCATGATGATGAAGGCATGGGGATCGATGCTCTTGATCTCGGCTTTGAGCCGCGAAACCTCCAGCCGCGTAATGACCGTGTACAGGATGTTGCTGTCCTGCGCAACATGCCCGCTCTTGCCATAGCCGCTTACCCCTTTATAGACCGTGATACCCGCGCCCAGCGTGCCTGTGATCATCCGGCTGATCTCCTCGTTCCGGTGCGAAATGATGGTGACCCCGGTGTACTCTTCAATGCCTTCGATCAGGAAATCCACGGTTTTGGAAGCCACGAAATAGGTGAGTATGGCATAAAGGGCGATCTCCCGCGAAAGCAGGTAAGCCGCCACTGAAAAGATTACTATGTTGAATAAGAGAATAATATCGCCGATGCTCATATTGGTGCGCTTGCTTACGTAAATGGCAAGCACTTCCGTACCATCCAGCACGCCTCCGCCTCTTACGGCCAGGCCGATACCCGCCCCCAGGAAAAATCCGCCGAATACGGCTATCAGGAGCTTGTCCTGCGTAATTACCGGGTAGTCGATAACGGCAACACAAAGTGCCAATCCTCCAATGGCGAGGATGGTCTTTAAGGCGAACAGCTTGCTGATTTGCCGGTAACCTAAAAAAACAAAGGGAAGGTTTACCACTATCAGAAGAATGGATAACGACACGGGGGTAAGCTGGGTAAGCAGCAAGGAGATACCGGTGGCCCCGCCATCTATGAACTTATTGGGTATGAGAAAGCCTTTAAGTCCGAAGCCTGCACTGAGTATCCCTGCCACCAGCAGCACAATATCCTTAATGATATTATAGCGTTGGCGCCTGGTTTTGAAATGTTTGCGCGCCCTGGAATAGCTTCTGCTCTGTTTCGGCGGACGCGAAAATTTGCTCTTCACCGTGGTCAGGATGATATTTCCCATCATTGGATTCATCGCCCTCAAAGTACGAAACTAAGGGCAGTTAAAACCCTTCTGTAAGTGGGGGGTAAACGTTAACTTTGCGCGCCTCAACGGCTTGGAAATTGGAAGTTCAAAGTTTGATGTTTAAAGTTTAAGGTTCTTACAAGTCCAAAAGAACATTAAACCTCAAACTTTAAACCTTAAACTTCGTTCTCCAACCTCCAACATAAAGTATGAGTTACGAAACCGAAATAGAAAAACGAAAGACATTCGCCATTATATCTCACCCGGATGCCGGTAAAACTACCCTTACGGAAAAGTTCCTGCTGTTTGGCGGAGCTATCCAAACGGCCGGTGCGGTAAAGAGCAACAAGATAAAAAAGCATGCTACCAGCGATTTCATGGAGATTGAGCGGCAGCGCGGTATCTCCGTAGCTACTTCGGTAATGACCTTTGAATACAAAGGCAATCTCATCAACCTGCTGGATACACCCGGTCACAAGGATTTTGCAGAAGATACTTACCGTACGCTTACGGCTGTTGACAGTGTAATACTGGTAATTGACAGCGTGAACGGAGTAGAGGCGCAAACCCGCCGCCTGATGGAAGTCTGCCGGATGCGCGACACTCCCGTGATCGTCTTCATCAACAAGCTCGACCGCGATGGCAAGAACCGCTTTGACCTGCTGGAAGAAATTGAAAAAGAATTGTCCATTCACCTGCATCCCATGACCTGGCCAATCAACAGCGGTAAGGATTTCAAGGGAGTATATAACCTGTACGATAAAAGCCTGCTGTTGTTCACCGCGCACACCAAGGCAACGGACGAAAGCACGGTTAAAATAAATGACCTCACTGAACCATTGTTAGATGAAAAGCTGGGCGAAAAAGATGCCGCTATGCTGCGCGAAGATGTGGAGTTAATAGATGGCGTATACGGCCAGCTGAATGCGGCCGATTATCTTGCAGGAAAAATAGCCCCGGTATTTTTCGGCAGCGCCATCAACAATTTTGGTGTGAAAGAAATGCTGGATACATTTATCCGCATCGCACCAATTCCACGTCACCGCGCGGTTACCAGCAGGGTAGTGGAGCCCAATGAAAATAAGTTCAGCGGGTTTGTTTTTAAGATACATGCCAACCTCGATCCCAAGCACCGCGACCGCATTGCATTCCTGCGCGTTTGTTCCGGCAGGTTCGAGCGCAATAAATATTATCATCATGTGCGGTTAGATAAGGACGTGAGGTTCAGCAATCCTTACAGCTTTCTGGCAAGGGATAAGGATGTGATAGAAGAAGCTTTCCCTGGAGATGTTGTAGGATTGTTCGACACAGGCAATTTTAAAATAGGAGATACGCTCACTGAGGGCGAAGAATTTTATTTCACGGGCATTCCTTCTTTTTCTCCTGAGATATTCAAAGAAGTGGTGAATAAGGATCCGATGAAGACGAAGCAACTCGAAAAGGGATTACTGCAACTTACCGACGAAGGTGTTGCACAACTGTTCACGCAATTCGGCGGTAATAAAAAGATCATCGGCTGTGTGGGCGAGCTTCAGTTTGAAGTGATTCAATACAGGCTGCTGCACGAATATGGCGCATCCTGCGAATTTCGCACCCTGCCTTATTACAAGGCGTGCTGGATATCCAGCAACGATCCTTCCAAATTAGAAGAGTTCATGCGTTTTAAGAACAATGTGGCGGAAGATAAGGA
>JBAVMD010000693.1:0-6927 GCA_049689695.1 Chitinophagaceae bacterium
ACAGAAAAGCAATTGAAGGAATTTGGCGACAAACTCCCTGCAGATAAAAAAGCGCCGATAGAATCAGCGCTCAACAAGCTGAAAGAGGCGCACAAACAGCAGGATATAGCTGCCATTGATGCGGGTACAACTGAACTGAATGCAGCCTGGACGGCCGCGAGTGAAGAAATGTACAAAGCAACCCAGGGTGCCGGAGCTCCGGGTGGACAACCGGGAACAGACGGCGGTCCTCAAGCCAACACAGGCGGAGGACAGCAGGGTGGAGGCGAGCCCGTAACGGACGCCGAATTTGAGGAAGTGAAGTAGAGAAGCGATTAGGTGATTTTGTGATTAGCTGATTAGCTGATTGGGTTGCCGATTTTTATATTCGCATAGTAAATAAAAAATAAAAGAGCCGCTGACAAATGTTCAGCGGCTCTTTCATTAGCTAATCAGCTAATTATCAAAATCAGCAAATTTCTTAAAACCCTCTCTTCTCAGTAGCAGAGCCACTCTTTCCTGCTTCGCCCGCCATTTCTATCATCATGGACAATTCAGCAACCAATCCATCTGTGTTACCGTTAAAACCAATGTTTTTGAAACGGATGTTGCTGTTGCCATCGATCACAAATTTGGTAGGAATGCCTTCTACTTTATAATCACCCACTACAAGAAATTCTTCAGAACCCTTTTTTGTTTCATCATACAAAACAGTAAAGCTGTATTTGTTTTTGCCGATGAAATCTTTCACCTGCTTTTCGCGATCGTTGCCTGTTTCCCAGGTATCAACAAACAGGAACACTACGTTTGGATCGTCTTTATATTTATCAACCGCCTTTTGCATCCCTGGAAAAGATGCAATGCAAGAGCCGCACCAGGTTGCCCAGAAATCAACCACAACTGTTTTGCCTTTGAGGCTGGCGAGAGAAACTTCATTGCCTTTGAGATCTTTCAATTTAAAAGGAGGCGCAGGCATGTTAAGCATCTGCTTTACTAACTCTTCTTTTTTCTTTTGCAGCGATTCTTTTTCCAATGCGGCCAGGTGAAGCATCCATTCTGCTTCTGTATGTTTTTGCGCCAGGTAGATTTTTTTCAATTGCTCCTTCATAGCGGGAGAATATTTACCCGACTTCACGAATGCTTCCAGTTCTGGTTGCGCCACTTTTGGACCTTTTATTTTTTCAGCAAGCGCGGCATAGGCTGCATTCATTTCAACGTTGTTGCGCTTGAAAAACTCCATGGCCTGCTTCTCCAGCTCATATGCCTTATCGTATTCTTATTATGATAAAGCAGCACCGCATAGGTATCGGCAAAACTAAAATAGCTGCTTTCCTGCTGTTGCTTCCATTGCTTTTCTGTAAGAAAAGATGGTTTCTTTTTCAGATCATTCATATCAGCTTTCACCAGCTCCAGTGATTTGCCTGAAAGTTCTTTGCCAATAGCAAGATCACGCGGTTTTCCTTCAATGCCTTCACCTGCGAGCTTCCACGCAACTGAATTATAAGTATTTGCCAGCGCGGATTTGTCTTTCACAAGAGCTGCATATTCTTTCATTTTTTTATAATCGCCTTTTTCACCGTACATGCCGGCAAGTTGAGCAGCAAAGTAACCGTAGGTGGTTTCGTCCTGCGGAGTTTTAGGAGGCATTTTGGCCATCATTTCGTTGTAAATGCTGTCCTTTTTTGCAAGGTCGCGCTCTTTATAGAACTCTTCTATTTTTGCAGTGCGTACCCAGTTTCCGTTCGGAAATCTTTGTTTGATCAGCTTGTCCGTTTCTTCGGCTTTTTCTTTGTTTTTGAATGAACGTTCGTAATGGAACTTTGCGTTCTGCAGGTCCATTTCGGTTGCTGCAGGATTAGAAGCTAACGCATCTACCTGTTTTCTGAACTCCTCTTTATCCGCTTCGTCTTTCGACATGTTCAGGTAACCTAAGTAAGCATCCCGGAATTTTTGCCTGCTGTCAGCATATTGAGAAAATTCCTGCTTTATATAAGGCATGGCCTTATCGGCATTTCTTTTTAATCCTACATAATAGCTCTGGTTTAAAAATCCGTTTCCTGCAGCAAGCGACGCGCCCTGCAGCGGCTTGCCTTCGTTGTCGTACATCAATGTGTAGTAACCTTCATCGCTGTTATTATCGATCTTGCTTTCTTTTGCAAATTTGACAAATACAGCCCTGGTGGAATCATTTGTTTGAATGCTGCCGGTATAAGTATTTCCGTCTTTCCTGAGTTGCACCTGCTGCACAACGGGCAAGCCTTTATCAGAAAGAAGATATGCAAATGCATCAAAATCATCTATTCCAAATAAAGCTGTTGCAGAGGTGTTGTACCTGATGGTAATGGTTTCGCCCGGTTTGGGCTGTTGGGGCTCTAAAGTTAAGTTTCGTTGTGCCTGTGCGCCTATGGCAAGGAAAAAAACAAGCAACAGGCTAAAAGCGTGGCTGATTTTCATGACCTGTAATTTTATTGTTTAAGGAGATAAGGGTAATGAAGTTAAGCTGAACTTGCAGGAGATGATGTTAAAACGACAATTTGATAAATAAAAAAGTTACGGGTTATGAGTTGTGCTTTACGAACGTAACACACAACTCATAACCCGTAACTTAAAATAAGGGCTATTAGCTAATCACATTATATCGAGCGCTTTCGCGAAAAAAGTAACCTGGAAGGGGAGGATCAGGGTCATGTATTCCCAATGGTCCCAGATAGCAAAAATCAACAGGGCAGAAGAGGCAAGGAATAATATCCAATACAGGGTCGTGGATTTCTTTTTCTGTTGCTCCATGAATTGAAAATTTGTGCGAAGATAAGGTAATTAGCAAATTAGCAAATGGCTCAATTAGCAAATGTTTTAAATCCAGGTGCTATCTTTTTTTAGCTCCCCGGGAATATGCCTTAATTTTCACATTGAGTAATTTGCTAATTGAGCAATTTGATTGTGTTTTTCATACACTTTGCTATAAATTCGCTGCTTTACAAAGCTGACGGTTGATGAAGAAGATTCAGTTCTATTTACGTTTCCATACAAAATACGGCCAATCACTGCATGTTTCAGGTAACATCGATGCATTGGGTGGTCATGATGCTGCACGTGCTTTTCCGCTTCATTATCTCAATAACGATTTCTGGTACGGCACCCTGGAAGTAGACGCCGCGGGGGTAGCTAAAATTCAATATACTTACCTGCTGCGCACCCTTGAAGGCGATGTTGTGGAAGAATGGGGTAACGACCGCATTATAGATATCTCAGGCGAGGGCATAGATGAATTCCAGGTGATAGATACCTGGAACTATAGCGGGGAATTTGAGAATGCTTTTTATACCGCCCCCTTCCAGGATGTATTGTTTACAGAGCATGCAGAAGCCAAATCAAAATACGGCAAAAAGTTCTCGCACATCTTCAAAGTAAAACTGCCACTGCTTAAAAAAAATGAAGTGCCCTGCATCAGCGGCAGCGGCGCCGATTTTGATGAATGGGACACAGACAAGCCGGTACTCATGAAGCAGGATGGCAACTGGTGGGTTGCCAAAATAGCCATCGGTAAAGAGAGCTTTCCGCTCAATTATAAATACGGCCTTTACGACGTTAAGCAGAAAAAATTCATTCGCTTTGAAAGCGGCCCTAACAGGGTGCTGTATGGAGATGCAGCCAAGAAAAAGCTGACCATATTGCACGATGGTTTTGCAGCGCTTCCCAATAATACATGGAAAGGCGCGGGCGTTGCCATTCCGGTATTCAGCCTTCGCAGTAAAAACTCATTTGGCACAGGAGAATTCACCGACCTGAAATTGCTGGTTGATTGGGCAAAGCAAACCGGTCTGCACATGATTCAATTGCTGCCGGTGAACGATACCATGGCCACCAATTCGTGGCTCGATTCCTATCCGTATTCAGCTATCTCTGCTTTTGCATTGCATCCTTTATACCTGAACCTGGAAAAACTGGCAGGAAAAAAATATGCTTCGCTCGTAAAGCCGCTCAGAAAAAAGCAAAAGCAATTGAATGAGTTGTCCGAGCTTGACTATGAACAGGTGATCAATTTTAAAATGTCTGTGATAAAGGAACTTTTCCTTGCGCAGAAAGATGATTTCCTTGCAGATGAGCAATACCAGGAATTTTTTCAGCGTCATAAGCACTGGCTGGTGCCTTATGCAGCTTTCTGCTACCTGAAAGACAGGAATAAAACCGCCGATTTTACGCGCTGGAAATTCTACGGCAGTTACGATAAGGCCGCCATTGAGAAATATGTTTCGCCGCGTGCAAAACATTACGATGGCATTGCCACAATTTATTTTATTCAATATCATCTGCACCTGCAATTGCGCGAAGCAGTTGAGTATGCGCATAAGAATGGCGTGGTGCTGAAAGGCGATCTGCCTATAGGCATCTCCAGGCTCAGTTGTGATGCATGGATGGAACCCGAGCTCTACCACATGGCTGAGCAGGCGGGCGCTCCTCCCGATAGTTTCGCGATCAAAGGACAGAACTGGGGCTTTCCTACTTACAATTGGGAGCGCATGGCGCAGGATGGATTTGCGTGGTGGAGAAAACGCTTCGAGCAGATGAGCGATTATTTCGACGCGTTCCGCATCGATCATATTCTTGGCTTCTTTCGCATCTGGAGCATTCCCATGCATGCGGTGGAAGGCGTGATGGGACATTTTGAACCGGCCATACCGGTGCACATTACAGAATTTCATTCCCGGCATATCTGGTTCGATCATTATCGCTATACACATCCCTTTATTAATGATGCGGTGTTGTGGGAAATGTTCGGGCCGAATAATGAAAAGTTTAAAAAGTTCCTGGAGCCTTCGGGCGATGGAAGCTATTCATTGAAAGAAGAATACAGTACGCAACGGCAGGTGGAATTGCATTTTGCAGAGCTTGAAGAGAACGATGAGAACAACCACATTCGCCAGGGATTGTACGATCTTATTTCAAATGTGATTTTGTTTGAAGTGCAGGATTCCGGCGGGCAGCAATTCCATTTCCGCATTTTGATGGAGAATACTATTTCGTATCGTTATCTTGATGACGACGCGAAGCATAAACTGAAAGATCTCTACGTAAATTATTTTTATCAGCGGCAGGATTCTTTCTGGGAAAACGAAGCCATGAAGAAGCTGCCTGCACTCAAGCGTTCTACCAATATGCTGGTATGTGGTGAAGACCTGGGAATGGTGCCGCATTGCGTTCCCGATGTAATGAGGCAGCTGGGCATTCTGAGCCTTGAGATACAGCGCATGCCGAAAGATCCCCACAAAGCATTCTTTCATCCCAACGATGCACCTTATTTATCGGTAGTAACTCCTTCAACGCACGACATGAGCACCATACGCGGCTGGTGGGAAGAAGACCGCGCAAAAACACAACAGTTCTATAACCATGACCTGGGCCAATGGGGTGAAGCGCCACGCACCTGTGAAGCATGGATCAGCAAAGCCATCATATTGCAGCACCTGCATTCGCCTGCCATGTGGAGCGTGTTCCAGTTGCAGGACCTGATGGGCATGAACGATAATATCCGCCGCGAAAACCCCAACGAGGAGCGCATCAACATACCTGCCAACCCAAAACATTACTGGCGTTACAGGATGCATTTATATCTCGAAGATCTTTTGAAGTCGAAAGAATTTAATGAAGAGCTGAAGGAGTATGTGCATATTAGTGGGAGGGTCTAAGGGCTGTGAGCTTTGAGCTTTGAGCTTCGAGCAATGAAGAACTTCCTGCTCACAGCTCGCAGCTCACAGCTCGTAGCTTCTACAAAAACTATCCATCTTGAAAATCACCTACAAACGTTTCGATCTTCCTTTTGAATATCCTTTCACCATTTCGCGTGGCACAAAAACGCATCAGCCAACATTGGTGGTAGAGCTGGAGCATTTCGGAAAGAAAGGATATGGAGAAGCGCCTGCCATCAGCTATTACAACATTCCTGTTGAGAAAATGATCGAAGACATCGAGCGCAAGAAAACCTTCATCGAAAAATTTTCTTTTACCGAACCTGAGCGCTACTGGCATTATGTACATCATTTATTCCCCAACAATTCCTTCCTGGTGTGCGCGCTGGATATGGCGGGCTGGGACCTTTTTGGAAAGATGACTGGCAAACCCCTCTACCAACTCTGGGGATTGGATACATCGAGCATACCAGTTACAGATTACACCATTGGCATAGACACCATTGAAAAAATGGTGCAGAAGATGAAGGACAAGCCCTGGCCTATTTACAAGATCAAATTAGGAACAGCAGAAGACATAGCAATTGTGCAGGCATTGCGCAAACATACCGATGCGGTTTTACGGGTGGATGCCAATTCAGGATGGACACTGGAAGAAGCACTGGAAAAAATCCCACAATTAAAAGAGCTGGGAGTTGAATTGGTAGAGCAGCCGCTGGCTAAAGAGAATTGGGAAGGAATGAAGCAATTGTTTGAAAAATCTTCTTTACCGCTTTATGCAGATGAAAGCTGTGTGGCAGAAAGTGATGTAGACAAGTGCCACGGTTATTTTCATGGCATCAACATTAAGCTCACCAAATGCAGCGGGCTAACTCCTGCAAAAAGAATGATCGCGCATGCAAGAGCATTGAACATGCAGGTGATGGTAGGCAGCATGAACGAATCCAGCATAGGCACAGCGGCTATCGCGCACCTTCTCCCGCTGGTTGATCATGTTGACATGGACGGGCCATTGCTGCTTGCAGAAGATATTGCAACGGGATTATCGTTTCATGAGGGAAGAGTTGTTTATTCGGGGAAGCCGGGATTGGGGGTGGAAGTCGGCCCCCTCTAAATCTCCCCCGGTGGGGGAGACTTTAGTCCCTGAAACTTTGAGTTTGTTTTCCCTATGTAACTTCTATTTTTCTTCTTCTATGCAACAAAAAAATTATATCACTATTTGAAAGCATTCCACTTACTTAGGGACCAAAGTCTCCCCCAC
>JBAVMD010000694.1:0-15967 GCA_049689695.1 Chitinophagaceae bacterium
CCTCACCAGCAAAGTAGGCATCCTTATTACCATCATCGGTATTTTCATTGGCGCCAAGTATGCTATTGAGCATGACCTTATCAGTCCCGCCATGCGCATTCTTGCAGGCTATGTAAGCGGACTTGTACTGATAGGATTGGCCATACGGCTGAAAAAGAATTACGAGCAATACAGCTCGGTACTCATGGGCGGCGGACTTGCAGTTTTATATTTCATTACGTATATCGCTTACAGTTTTTATGAGATGATGCCGCAGACGCTGGCATTTGCGCTGATGCTGGTATTTACAGCCGGCACTGTGTATGCATCGCTGCTGTACAACCAGGTGATCATTGCACACCTGGGATTGGTAGGCGCTTACGCCATTCCTATTTTGCTGAGCGATCAATCAGGAAGGTTCATTATTTTGTTCACATACATTGCCATCATCAACGCAGGCATTCTTGTATTGTCGTTCAGGAAGTATTGGAAGTCGCTTTTCTACTTAGCCTTTGTGCTAACCTGGCTCATTTTCGGCGGGTGGTTCAGCTTCAAATACATGCCGGAGAATATATTACCGGCTTTTATTTTTCTATCTGTTTTCTTTCTCATTTTTTACGCGACTTTTCTTGCTTATAAACTGGTGAAGAAAGAACAGTATGGTGTTTGGGATGTGGTAGTGCTGCTATCAAACGCATTTATATTTTACGGGTTCGGTTATGCCATCCTGGACGAACAGGAAAGTACCGCCAGGTTGTTAGGCATTTTCACGCTGGTGAATGCCGCTGTTCATTTTACCATCAGCATGGTGATAAAAAGGTTGCAACTGGCAGACAAGGCGCTGTTTTATTTATTGCTTGGGCTGGTGATTGCTTTTGTTACGATAGCTGTTCCGGTTCAACTGGATGGCAATTGGGTAACGCTTTTATGGACCGTTGAAGCCGTGGCCGTGTTTTTTATCGGCAGAACACAGCAAAGAGATTCGTATGAAAAGCTCGGCGTTATACTGATAATATTATCTTTTTTTAGTTTGTTGCAGGATTGGTCTGACTATAACTATTTTACTATTTTCCTTAAGGGCGTCAACCTTAGCTCAACACCTTTCTTAAATATTATGTTCTTTACGGGTTTGCTGGTTGCCGGTGCGCATGGCGCTATCCTTTATCTTCATCACAGGAAAAAGCGCAGCGCACAAGCTGCAAGCGGTTTGCATGTGGAGTTTTATAATTATGCTCTACCCTGCCTGTTTTTAGCGATTGTTTATTTCAGTTTTCAATTTGAATTGAATGCAGGGTTCAGGAAATTAATGGATGGTTCTTCAAAAACTTACGTCAGCGAGATAGATATGTTCAGGTATTGTGCATTGTTGCTGTATACAATGACATTCGTGGCAGTTGTTACCTGGGTGAATGAACGTTACATCCGCAAGAAAACCCTGGCTGTAGCGGCCATTTTAGCCATTGGCCTTTGCACTGCAGTTTTATTGGTGAGCGGATTGGAACTGTTGAATGGGCTCTCTGAAAAACATCATCATTCGGCAACCTATTTCGGTATCTGGAACGAGTTGATAAGATATATCCTCATTGGTTTTGCTGCATTGCTGTTGTGGCTGGGAAACCGGTCACTCGCGTTCTTTAATGACCGCTTTGAAAAAACCCTGTATGGTGTTTTTATACAGGTAACCATTCTTGCCATCATCAGCTTCGAATACCTGAAATGGATGAACCTATTGAACACATCAGCAGATGAATACAAGCTTGGATTGAGTATTGTATGGAGCGTTTATGCCCTCGGGTTGGTTATAATGGGCATTAATAAAAAGAAAAAGCACTGGAGATTAACGGGCATTTGCTTCTTCATTATTACGCTGATAAAATTGTTTGCTTATGATCTGAGCCAGGCAACAACCATTTCAAAAACAATTTCCTTTATTTCGCTGGGCGTGATATTGTTGCTTGTTTCTTATTTGTATAACAGGTATAAGCATGTGATATTGGCTGATGATGATAACGATATTTCCAGCTAATGAATTAAAGCTTTTGCCTGTTCACTAATGAATTGATTCGCTTTCTTAACTGAACTCTCAATTCATTCTCTGTTTCCCATTGAATGAATCTGTATCCAGATAAATCAAAATGAACTTCCTCGTTTTTTCTAATGGATAAAATAATTTCTTTACCTAAAGCGTGTGCAAAACCAGCCTCATAATAACAATTTGGTCGACCTCCACTTAGATCGGCGAAAATAAATTTACTTTCTGCAATAAGATTTAGTATTTGATCGTCTATTTTACCTGAATCCTCTATTTCATCAACTCGAACCGCTGCTATACCAAATTCCGCACACAGCGGCTTTATTACACCTTCATAGGCAGAATCAATAATCTTATCTCCAAATTTTGAAATCACAAATAATTGATCCTTTTGTTCCATGAATGATTTCTGTAGCAATGAGGATGATTCTTTTGAGGATGCCAACAATTTTGCTTCTTGAATAATTTCTTCTGTACATTCATTCGACTTAAAAGAAGGTTCACATATTTGGGTTTGTACAGGATTTCCCGTAGCCGCCCTCAAATAATCTTCGGTTTTGAAAATGGTGATCAGGTTGGCCGTCTTCATGTTAAACACTTTTTTGCCATCCAAAGTAACCAGAACAACTTGCCCATTGATAAAAGGAGTTAACACATCATAAATAATTACTTCTTTTGTGCAATTCCACCAAAAATGGGATTTATCATTATACTGAACGTGTGCATGATATTTCATAGCAAATGTTTTCGGGTTTCTATTTTCCAAGACTTTCAAAAAAGCGCTTCCTGATGCTGAATTTTAAGATCAATCACAACCGATTCCCCCATAAAATCATGAACTGCACGTCGTTTTGAATTAGTGAACATACTTACCAGCTCAAGCGCAAACCAAATAAACGTAGCTGAACCTGATAGAATCGATAATACAATCATCTCCGAGTATTCAGGTTCGATAAAAATTACAACGATGTATATCAATTCGAGTATGATAGGAACAGATTCCCTGTAAAAAGCCCTTCTATAACCTATGACGGATTTTTCATCAACGTCATAGACTTTAATGCTCATTACTTTTTTTCCCAATGTCTGGCCATCCCTTCCATGCAGGAATATGTAATAAAAGCTCCATGCAAATAAGTAAATTAGGGACCATACGGCCACGCTGAATTTGTCGCTACCTTCAAAAAATGACCCGAGGAAACTGATTGGAATAAAAATACAGCCGTCTATAAGTCCGGCTACGAAGCGTTGCAGGAATGTGTTATAACGATCCATAGAGGACAATAATAAAAAAATCCGGTCAGATTTCTAACCGCATTGGTAAGAGGTTTCAAGACTCATCTTCCAGTATTACAGCCGTATCGTAAAAGTCTACTTTAATATGGGGATACGCGGCCAGTACATCCACCAATGCTTCAGCTTCATGATAATTTGTCAATTGCACTGAAAACTTTCTTCGGTTCTGGTAAGTAAATTGTACGCGGAACTTTTCTTTCAATTTACCTGATGAGGAGACCTGATCAATACAAAAAGCTTTCTTTATTCTTCCCTTCTTGATCCGGATGCCCGCTTTTTTTAACCCTATGTATTCATCGGAAAAAAACAGTACGTCTCTCTTTCTTCGCCTGATTATAAAATAAAGGAACCCAAAGATGAACATGCCCGTAAAACTGACAGTAAATCCAATCTTTATAAAATCCGGAAGGAATAAGAAATAAATGGAGCTCATTTCCAGGGAAGCATTTCTCGCGGGCAGCATGACCAGGTCGATGATAAAAAAACATACTATGCACAATGCGAATAATATCATCAGGAACGTGGAAATGAAGTATATCCTTTCGCGGCGGAAGACTTCGAAGGTTTTTTCCATGAAGAAACAAGATAAAAAAATCCGGTCAGAAATCTGACCGGATTAGTAAGAGGTTTTTGCCGTGAGAGGCTTCGCCTTTTTTTGCGTGAGAGGCTTCGCCTTTTTCAATCCCGGGTTCTTGCGGAGAAAAAAGGCGAAGCCTCTGTGAGACTCAGACCCTATGGGAATATGCCCAACTCCGCGTAACTCGTGGCCACTTTATTTATAGCAGACACGTAAGCCGCAGTGCGCATATCAGGAATTTCGGGATTGCTGCGCCAGATGTTCATGATCTCTGCAGTGGCCTCGATCATGGTTTGCTCAAGACCGCTGCGCACCAGGTCAACTTCATCAGGACCATGCACAATGAATTTTCTTTCGTCTGAACGAACCTGCTTGCTGGTGAGTTCTTCTATCTGCCCCAGGATATGGCTGTTCAGGTTTTCAGTAAAGCGTTTTTCCATCCGTCCATAACGAACGTGGCTCAGGTTCTTCAGCCATTCGAAATAAGAAACGGTAACCCCGCCTGCGTTCAGGTACATATCAGGAACTACCAGCACGTTTTTCTGCGTAAATATTTCGTCGGCTTCGGGTGTGAGCGGGCCATTTGCGCCTTCACCGATCACTTTTGCTTTTACCCGCGCAGCATTGTCTTTATTGATCACGTTCTCGAGCGCTGCCGGGATCAGGATATCGCACTCCATTTCCAGCGCATCCAGGTTCTTTTCAAAATTATTAGCGCCGGGGAAGTTCAGGATGGAACCTGTTTTTTTGCGGTGCTCGAACACTGCATCCACATCCAGGCCCTGATCGCTCCAGATAGAGCCTTCGTATTCTGCAAGCCCCACGATCTTTGAACCTGCTTCCTGGAAGAATTTCGCTGTGTGATACCCCACATTACCAAGTCCCTGCACACATATACGCTTGCCTTCAACGCCGGTGCTGAGCCCCACCTTGTCCATCACATCTTTCATATTGCACACTTCGCGTATACCGAAAAATACACCCAGGCCTGTAGCTTCGCGGCGACCGCGAACACCGCCCTGCGTTACGGGCTTGCCGGTTACACAACCCAATGCATCTATTTCGCCGGGGCGAAGCGATGCGTATGTATCCACTATCCATGCCATTTCACGCTCGCCTGTTCCATAATCGGGAGCCGGAACATCGGTGCCGGGACCGATAAAGTTTTTCTTTACCAGCTCGGCTGTATAACGGCGTGTAATTTTTTCAAGCTCGTAAGGCGTGTATTTTTTAGGGTCGATCTTGATACCACCCTTACCGCCACCGAACGGTACGTTCACGATGGCGCATTTATAAGTCATGAGGGCGGCAAGGGCCATTACCTCATCCTGGTTAACTTCTGCGGCAAAGCGGATACCGCCTTTGCAGGGCGCCTTGTGGTGCGAGTGCTGCACGCGGTATGCTTCAATTACTTCAATCTTGTCTCCGATGCGAACCGGGAACCTCATCTGATATACCGAATTACATTGCTTGATCTGCTCAAGAATACCCGGGTCCCAATTGGTGAACTTGGCAGCTTTATCGAAGCTTCTTGAAACACTCTCGAAAAAGCTGTATCCATTTTGTCCTGACATGACGTGGAATTTAGTTTAGTTTACAATCGTTTGGAATTTGAAAATGTGCAAATTGGAAAATTCGAAAATGCATGAACTCTTTATGGAGTCATTGAGCCATTTTTAAATTTTCACATTCGCATTCTTCTCAAGCCTGGTTATCTTCCTGTCTAACCTGAACAAATAAATGAAAAGGCCTATCAGAATGATCACTACTACTGCGACCACAACGTAGATCTTGCCGTTGCTTCGTAAAGCATCGGCCATTTGGACCTCTTCTGTCCCACCCTGTCCCATGGCAACAAGAAAAACAAAGAACAGGGTGAAGAAACTGATTATTTTTTTCATGTATCAGACATTCAAATATCAAGCATTCAAAGTTAAATCCTCCATCTTTCGCATACGAATGCGAAGTGTGGTGATCCATACGCCCAGTAAGGTCCAACCAGGCACAGCCGCAGGCCAGAATATCATGCGCATCCTGCTGTCTATATCACCCCCGCTTAATGCCGGGTTGCCCTGGCCGCCGGGATGCAGGCTGTCCATCAGCCTTGGTATTACCCAGATAGACGGTATCAGCATGGCAAAAGCAAACACATTATAAACTGCGGCGGTGCGTGCACGTTTGTCATCATCCGTCATGGAATTCCTGAGCACCAGGTAAGCAAAATAAATAAGCAGGGCAATGGCGGCCCCTAATTGCTTGGGATCGTTGCTCCAGAATTGTCCCCACGTATACCTTGCCCATACCATGCCGGTAAGTAATCCCAGTACACCGAAGAGCAGGCCTGTTTTTGCAAACTCAAGGGCATAGCGGTCGTATATTATTTTCTGGTTGCGCAGGTATTTTACAGAATACACCAGTGAAACGATGAAGAAGATCATCATGCAGAACCACATGCTCACATGAAAATAAAGATTGCGGATGGTCTCATTGAGTATCGGCTTGGCCGGTACGCTTCCCACGAATCCCGCAACAAATGTGATGATCAGCAAAACAAGGCTCAATATTTTCCACCAGGATTGACGAAGCATAAGAGAGAATGGGGACAAAAATAGGGGGGGAATTTGGAATTGGGAAATCAGTGATTGAGAAATCGTCGATTTGCAATTTGGGAAATCACCGATTAGTATGAAAAGAAAGCGCAGATTTATAAATTTTTATGGAGGATTGGGTTGTTGAGGGATTGAATGATTTCGCACCAATGACTTAATGACTTATTGACCCAATGACCTGCTTCTAATCCTTCCACAAAAACGGAAACAATATCATCGCCAGCACAATCACCATTATATCCAACGCCACCAGAAATAACATCATCAATCCTATACCTGATTGCACAACATCGAACGCACTATTGGAAATACGCATCAGCACCAATACCTGTGGTATGATCAATGGAAAACCCAGGATGGCCATCATAGCCGCATTCTGCTGCGCACGGGCCGCTATAGCGGCCAGAAAAGTAAATACAAGGCTCAGGCTCCAGCCGCCCAGGCATACAATGCCGGTAAACTTCAAAAAATGTTCAAGCGGGTTGCCCAGCAGCAATTGAAACAGCAGCAGGCTCACCAGGCTCATGGCGACCATTAGAATAGAATTGAACAACAGCTTCGACAATACATAATCCCTTGGGCCAGCAATGGAATAAAAGTAAAGCATGCGTGCACGGCTTTCCTGTAAAAAACTTTTAGCCACCGCATTGATGCAAATGAACAATTGTATCATCCAGAACAAACCATTCCATACATCATTTTCGGGCCTGCCCATAGCCAGATACAGTACAAAAATGGTGGAAGCTACATACAGGATGATGCCGTACAGGGTGTATTGCTGCCGGACCTCGAGGAGAAGGTCTTTTTTGAATAAACTTGTAATATGATGAAACGATCGCATGTTAGCATCCACTTTCCAACCCATAATAACACCGTCTGCACCTTGGTTCGTACAGGTTCTTCTCTCCCAGCAGCACTTGTGCGCCGGTTTCTGATTTGCGGTAGGAGAAGCTGGCAATGTTGCCGCATTTCACACATATTGCATGCAGCTTGGTAATGTAATCGGCCTTGGCCAGCAAAGCAGGCATTTGTCCGAAAGGCTTGCCGGTATAATCCATATCCAGGCCGGCAATGATAACCCTTGCCCCGCTCAGCGCCAGCTTGTCGCAAACATCAGGTAACTGATCGTCAAAGAACTGGGCCTCATCAATCCCTACAACATCTACTTCATTGGCCAATAGTAAGATGGTCTGTGAATTATCGATGGGTGTGGATAAAATAGCATTTTCGTCGTGCGACACGATCTGCTGTTCGTGATATCGAGTATCGATGGACGGTTTGAATATCTCTGTTTTCAGGTTGGCTATCTTGGCTCGCTTAAGTCTGCGGATCAGTTCTTCCGTTTTTCCAGAGAACATAGAGCCGCAGATTACCTCTATCCATCCTCGCCTTACACCTGATATGTGGGGTTCAATAAACATTTTATTAAGAAACAGTTATCAATTATTGGCTAACTTTATGCAAGTACTAACCCAAATTATCCTCCATGGAACGCTTATCAGTACTGATCCACAAATTAAAGGAACAATTTGAAGAAAATGTTCCACCCTCCCAGATGCTGGCAACCGTACACCAGCTCGAAGCCGAATTATCACAAATGGCCACCAGGCCCGCAAAAGGATTAGGCACTGCTAAAGTTGCTGTGATGATGCCTTCTGCAGTAAGGCCCGAAGTTCAATTCAGGGAACCTGCGCGCGAAGAAAAGCAATATCAGCCACAACCTGTAAGAGAGGAAAAAAAATCTTATCAACCGCAATCCCTTTTTGAAGTTGTGGAGCAGGAACCTGCAGCCAAAACAGAAAGGAACGGACATAACGGCCATCATACCACGAAAAAACAAGAAGAGCCTTCCTGGTCGTTCAACCCGCTGGAAGAAATACCTACGCTTTCTCATCAGCAAGACGTTCGCGAGATCAACGATGTAATGGGAATAAATGGCAGTTCACTGAACGACCGCCTGCGTGAAGAGAAAGTAGAGCTTGCACATGTGCTTACAGAAACGCCTATCCGCGACCTGAAGAAAGCCATTGGCATTAATGACCGCTATGTTTTCCTGAATGAATTGTTCCGTGGAGATGAGACCATGTACGAGCGCAGCCTGAAAACACTAAATGGCTTTCGCATTTACCAGGAAGCAGAATACTGGATCAACCGCGAACTGAAAATAAAACTGGGATGGAACGATAACAACAGCATCGTTCGTCATTTCTATCAATTGGTGAGAAGGCGGTTCTCCTGAACAAACGCTACTATCTTTTCGGTAGCTCCCTTGTTTGAATAAACATATTCCCGTGATGCCTCGCAGGCAAGATCGTATTCTTCTTTGTCTATCAGGAGGGATGTAAATAAAGTTTCCGCTTCCAGTGCATTTTCCACGGAGAAACCTCCCCCGCTGCCCACCAGCTCAACCGCTTCAATAAATTTATCATACACCGGACCAAACACTACGGGCTTGCCGTAAACGGCGGCTTCCAGCACATTGTGCACCCCTTCGTCCCCAAAGCCCCCGCCTACCCAGGTAATGGTTGCATAGCGGTAAAGGCGCGAGAGCAGGCCGATATTGTCTATTATGAGAACATTGGGAACCGGTGAGTGGGTAGTGGCAAGTGGCAAGTGGGTCGGCCCCTGGTGCTCCTTCCCCCACTCGCCACTCACCACTCCCCACTCACTATACTTCACTGCCCGCTTAAACAGTTTCTCCACCTCAGCAATCCTTTCGACACCTACTTCATGCGGGGCAATGATGAATTTTATTTCAGGATGGATGTTGGCGAAATGGTCTAGCTCTTCCTCGTCTTCCTGCCAGGTACTGCCCGCCACAATAACGGGATCGCTTCCGCAGAATTCCTTTATGCCGGGTAAATCGCCCGTCCACCTTGCTATCTCTATTACCCGGTCGAACCGTGTATCCCCGCTTACAGTAACGGTTTTGATGCCCAACTTCCGAAGAAGGAACATGGAGGGCTCATCCTGCACAAAAAAGTGGCTGATGCTGTGCAGCATTTTGCGCTGTATGCCGCCATACCATTTGAAAAAGGCCATCCGCCGCTGAAAGATTCCGCTCAGTAAAAGCACCGGGATGCCCCGCTCATGAAGCTCATGGAGATAGAAATACCAGTAATCGTATTTTACCCAGATCACTATTGCCGGATCAAAAAGGTCAGTAACCTGCTTTGCATGTTCGGCGGAGTCCATGGGCAGATAAAAAATATGATCGGCGCCTTTGTACGCCCGCGAAGCATCATATCCCGAAGGAGAAAAAAATGTAACTATATATTGATAGCCTGGATATTGTGCGCGAAGACGCTCCAGTACGGGCCTGCCCTGCTCAAACTCTCCCAGGGAAGCGCAATGCATCCATATATTCCGGCGGCCATTGCTGTTTGCCAGTTCAGTACGGATGTGCTCAATAATATCCGCACGGCCTTTCAACCAGCGCCTGGCCTTGGAATTCCAGGGAGCCACCAGCCTTAGCGCGGCCGGGTAAAGCTTCAGAAATGTACGGTATATGAACAGGTTCAACTTGTAAAATTGACAGCAAAAGTACAGTTTGAAGTCGGCAATTGGCTATCCCACAATTTTGGAGTAGGTTTGCGGCCTTTAAACCAATACCCGTTAATATGCGCCCAATACAAATGGTGGATCTCAAGCAGCAATATGCCAGTATCAAACCGGAAGTGGACGCGGCCATCCAGGAAGTAGTTGAAAATGCTTCCTTTATTAATGGAAAAGCTGTTACCGATTTTGCCGGGAAGTTAGCGGCTTACCTTAATATTTCTCATGTAATTCCCTGCGCCAACGGCACCGATGCATTGCAGATAGCCATGATGGCCCTTAACCTGCAGCCGGGCGATGAAGTAATAACCCCTTCCTTTACTTATATAGCCACTACAGAAGTAATGGCCTTGCTGAGACTGAAGCCGGTATTTGTGGAAGTTGATCCAAAAACATTCTGCATCGACCCAGCGGCCATAGAAAAAGCCATCACCCCCCGCACCAAACTTATTGTACCGGTTCATTTATATGGCCAGTCGGCCGACATGGAGGCTATCATGAAGATAGCTGACAAGCATTCTCTCTATGTTATTGAAGACAATGCCCAGGCCATCGGCACCGATTATGTGTTCGCCGACGGCACTACCAAAAAGGCCGGCACCATCGGCACCATCGGCACTACTTCGTTCTTTCCATCCAAGAATTTGGGGGGGTACGGAGACGGCGGAGCAATATTTACTAACGACGATACGTTAGCTAACCGGTTAAAAATGATTGCAAATCATGGGCAGAGCAAACAATACTACCATGATATTGTAGGATGCAACAGCCGTTTGGATTCGATCCAGGCAGCTGTTTTGAATGTTAAGATCAGGTTACTCGATGAATACATTGACGCAAGAAGAGAGGCGGCCGATTTCTACGATGCGGCCTTTGCCGGTAATTCAAAGATCACCACACCTTACCGCGCATCTTACAGCAAACATGTATTTCACCAGTATACCTTAATCCTTGAAGGCGTGGATCGCAATGCGCTGAAGCAATTTCTTTCAGAGCACAAGATCCCTGCTATGATCTATTACCCTGTTCCGGCTCACCGCCAGAAAATGTTCGATGCATTTGGCGGAGCGGCGTATGACCTGAAGACAACTGATTGGCTGTGTGAACGGGTTATTTCATTGCCTATGCATACTGAACTGGATGCAGAACAACTTCAGTTCATTACCGCTAAGGTGCTGGAGTTTGTCAATAAAGCCTAAACCCTAATAAAACACGTCATGAAAATTGCAGTGGTTGGAACAGGTTACGTTGGTCTTGTTACCGGTACCTGTTTTGCCGAAACAGGAAACGATGTCACGTGCGTTGACATTGACCAGGCGAAAGTTGAAAAGCTTTCGAACGGTCAGATCACGATCTACGAACCCGGCCTCGAAAAATTATTTGTGCGCAACCAGCGCGAAGAGCGCCTGCGCTTTACTACCTCTCTTGAAGATGGCATCCGTGATGCCGTCATTATCTTTCTTGCATTGCCTACTCCCCCCGGAGAAAATGGCTCAGCCGATCTAAAATACGTTTTAGGTGTTGCCGGCGACCTGGGAAGGATCATGACCGATTACAAAGTGATCGTTGACAAGAGCACCGTGCCCGTAGGCACCGCCGAAAAAGTACATGCAGCCATCGCCAAAAATTTTACCGGGGAGTTCGACGTGGTATCTAACCCCGAATTCCTGCGCGAAGGCGTTGCCGTGGAAGATTTCATGAAACCTGACCGCGTGGTGATAGGCACTTCGTCTGAGCGCGCACGTAAGATCATGGGCGACCTATACGCTCCTTTTGTAAGACAGGGAAATCCTGTTGTGTACATGGATGAGCGCTCTGCAGAGCTTACAAAATACGCAGCCAATTCTTTCCTTGCTACCAAGATATCTTTCATGAACGAAATAGCCCAGTTGTGCGAACGCCTGGGCGCTGATGTTGATATGGTGCGCAAAGGCATCGGCAGCGACGACCGCATTGGCAAACGCTTCCTGTTCCCTGGCATTGGTTACGGAGGCAGTTGCTTCCCGAAAGATGTGCAGGCGCTGGTGAAATCATCTGACGACGCAGAATACGATTTCAAAATATTGAAGTCGGTGATGGAAGTAAACGAAAGACAGAAGCTGTCGCTTCTGCCCAAGATCAAAAAATATTTCGGCGGAAAGCTGAAAGGAAGAAAGTTCTCCATGTGGGGACTGGCATTCAAGCCCAATACAGATGATATTCGTGAAGCTCCTTCTTTATATATGATAGAAGCCTTGCTTGATGAAGGCGCTGAGATTTGCGTGTACGATCCCGAAGCTATGAACAATGTGAGGACCTTTCTGGGCGATAAAGTTTCGTATGCAGACAATCAATACGATTGCCTGAACGGAGCGGATGCACTGATCATTGCTACGGAATGGAATGAATTCCGCACACCGAATTTTTTGAAGATAGTGACTGCCATGAAGAATAAAGTGATATTTGACGGTCGCAATCTTTTTGAAACAGCCGCCATTCAGCAACTTGGATTTTATTACGAAAGCATAGGAAGAGCAACAGCCATTCCAATGAACGGCGTAGCACATAAATAAGCTCATGGAACGTAAACGGGTACTCATTACCGGCGCAGCCGGCTTCTTAGGTTCTCATTTGTGCGATCGTTTTATTAAGGAAGGGTATCATGTCATCGGGATGGACAACCTCATTACCGGTGACCTGCAGAACATTCAGCATTTGTTCGCCCTGCCACAGTTTGAATTTTACCACCACGATGTTACCAAGTTCATTCATATACCGGGTGAACTTACCTACATACTTCATTTTGCATCGCCGGCCAGCCCTATCGATTACCTGAAGATCCCCATTCAAACATTGAAGGTGGGCGCTTTGGGAACACATAATTGCCTGGGCCTTGCCAAAGCGAAAAATGCACGCATACTGGTAGCTTCTACCAGCGAGGTGTATGGAGACCCGATGGTTCATCCCCAGACAGAAGAATACTGGGGCAATGTAAACCCGGTAGGTCCGAGAGGAGTTTATGATGAAGCAAAACGTTACATGGAAGCCATCACTATGGCATACCATACTTTTCATGCAGTGCAAACCAGGATCGTGCGGATCTTTAATACGTATGGCCCGCGCATGCGGTTGAACGATGGCCGTGCACTACCAGCCTTCATTGGCCAGGCATTACGGGGCGAAAATCTTACCGTGTTTGGCGATGGAAGCCAGACGCGTTCTTTCTGTTATGTTGATGACCTGGTGGAAGGCATTTACCGCCTGCTGCTGAGCGATTATCACATGCCTGTGAACATCGGCAACCCCGATGAGATCAGCCTGAAAGAATTTGCAGAAGAGATCCTGAAATTAACGGGTACCGACGTGGGCATCAGCTATCAACCTTTACCGGTAGATGATCCCAAGCAGCGGCGCCCGGATATTTCAAAAGCCAGGCATTTGCTGGGATGGCAGCCTGCGGTAAACCGTTCAGAAGGCCTGAAAAAAACTTACGAATATTTTAAAAACCTGCCCCGTGAAGAGTGGTTCAAGCAACCTAAGTTTTTATAAGAGTTGGCAGCAGACAATGGCAGCGCACAGTTGAACTGCTGATTGTAAACTGTAAATTGTAAACTATCGACGGAACATAACCGAAAAAGATGTACCAGGAACTGATTGAGAAAAAAACCAAACTTGCTGTAATAGGATTAGGATATGTAGGATTACCAATAGCATTGGAATTTGCAAGGAAGATCTGTGTGATCGGGTTCGACATCAATGAAAAGCGCATCGACATGATGCGCAACAGGATCGACCCGAGCAAGGAAGTAGAAGCTTCTGCCTTTGAAGGATGCGATATTTATTTTACCAATAAGCTGGAAGAGCTGAAAGAAGCCGGCTTTTTTATAGTTGCTGTGCCAACGCCCGTAGATAAGTACAATGTGCCCGACCTGAAGCCATTGATAAGTGCATCGGAAACCGTTGGAAAAGTGTTGAAGAAGGGCGATTATGTGGTGTATGAATCCACTACCTATCCCGGGTGCACAGAAGAAGATTGCCTTCCGGTACTGGAAAAATTATCGGGACTGAAGCTGGGAAAAGATTTCAAGCTTGGCTATTCGCCTGAGCGCATCAATCCGGGCGATAAGAAACATACCCTTCGCACGGTTGTGAAGGTAGTTTCGGGAAGCGATGCGGATTCGCTGGACGAGATCGCAAAAACCTACGAGCTGGTTGTGGATGCCGGTGTTCACCGTGCATCGTCAATAAAAGTGGCCGAGGCAAGTAAAATAGTGGAGAACACACAACGGGACCTCAATATTGCGTTAATGAATGAGCTGTCGCTCATTTTTGACCGCATGGGAGTGAACACGTTCGATGTGCTGGAGGCAGCAGGCACCAAATGGAACTTCCTGAAGTTTCACCCGGGCCTTGTAGGCGGGCATTGCATTGGCGTAGACCCTTATTATCTTACGCACAAGGCTTCTGCCCTGGGATATGAATCGAAAGTGATCTCTTCATCGCGCTATATTAACGACGATATGGCGAAGTATGTAGCGCGCAAAGTGATCACACATGTGTTGCGCAACTCAAACGAGCCGAAGGTGCTGGTGAAGGGCGTTACATTCAAGGAAAACGTAAGCGACATCAGGAATTCGAAGATCATAGATACAGTGAAAGAATTACAGGCCTTCAATTTCCAGGTGGATGTTGAAGACCCTTATGCAGAAACAGAAGAGGTGATGCACGAATACGGCCTTAACCTGGTGCGTGAAGAAAAGAACGGATACGATGCAGTTATCATTACAGTGCCGCACGAACCTTACAAAGACCTGGGAGATGATTATTTTGCTTCGATCACGAAGGAAAATGGATTGGTGGCAGACCTTAAAGGCATTTATAAAAACAAAATAACCAGACGTAAATACTGGAGTTTATAATGAGCAATTTCTCTAAAACCGTAGGCATTACCGGTGGCGCCGGCTTCATTGGTTCGCACGTGATACGGCTGTTCGTGACCAAGTACCCGGACTACCATATTGTTAACCTGGATGCGCTGACTTACGCAGGCAATCTCGAAAACCTGCGCGATGTTGACCAGGCGCCGAATTATTCTTTCGAAAGAATGGATATTACAGAAGAGCAGCAGGTAGAAGCTGCATTCGCAAAATATCATTTCGATGCCATCATTCACCTGGCGGCAGAAAGCCATGTTGACCGTTCTATTCTTGATCCGCTGGCTTTTGTACGCACCAATGTATTGGGCACTGCTACCCTGCTGAATGCATGCAGGAAGCATTGGAACAACCGGTATGAAAATAAATTGTTCTTTCACGTGTCTACAGATGAAGTGTATGGCTCATTAGGCGAAGAGGGTTTCTTTACAGAGGAAACCACCTATGATCCGCGCTCGCCTTATTCTGCTTCGAAAGCGTCATCGGACCATTTTGTGATGGCTTATTATCATACTTACGGATTGCCGGTAAAGATGTCGAACTGCTCAAACAATTACGGTTCACATCATTTTCCTGAAAAGCTGATACCGTTAATGATCAATAATATTCTCAATAATAAGCCGCTGCCAGTATATGGTAAGGGTGAAAATGTGCGCGACTGGCTTTGGGTGAACGATCATGCCCGCGCCATCGACGTTATTTTTCACAAAGGAAGAACAGGTGAGAAATACAATGTGGGCGGTTTTAACGAATGGAAAAATATCGACCTCGTGAAGCTGCTGTGCAGCATCATGGATAAAAAGTTAGGAAGGGAGCCCGGTACTTCGGAAAAGCTTATTTCATATGTAACGGACAGGCTTGGCCACGATTTGAGATACGCCATAGATGCCTCAAAGCTTAATAAAGAATTGGGCTGGGAACCTTCTGTGCAGTTTGAGGAAGGACTTGAAAAAACAGTTGACTGGTACCTGGAGAACGAGGAATGGGTGAAGCATGTGACCACAGG
>JBAVMD010000695.1:0-12071 GCA_049689695.1 Chitinophagaceae bacterium
AAAAAAGGCGAAGCCTCTTTGCGCCTTTGCGTCTTCCTTTGCGCCTCTGCGTGAAATCCCCTCACCAAAAAAAACGAACATGGACATAACAATACGCCAGGCCCAGGATAACATCGATCAATGGATAAAAACCATTGGAGTTCGATACTTCAGTGAACTAACCAACATGGCCATCCTCACTGAAGAAGTGGGAGAGCTCGCCCGCATCATGTCAAGAAAGTTTGGCGATCAGTCGTTCAAAGAATCAGATAAGCAGCAAGACCTGGGCGATGAACTGGCCGACGTATTATGGGTGATCATCTGTATTGCCAATCAAACCGGCGTAGACCTGACCGATGCGCTTCAGAAAAACTTCGATAAAAAAAACCAACGCGACATCAACCGCCACAAAGACAACCCCAAACTGAAGTAACCATCCCGATAGCTATCTGGACAATTCCCGGTTGGTTAGCACTCTTTTTGTAGCAAATCCCCAAAACAACAACGGATGAAGAAAAAATTGACCCTTAAAGGCATCTGGGGTTTGCTTAAAGAATCGTTTACCGGGTTTTCTGACGATAAAATATTGAAACTGAGTGGCTCGCTCGCTTATCTCACAGTTTTCTCAATCGGGCCGATGATCATTGTCCTCATTTTTGTAGCAGACCTAGTATGGGGAAGAGCTGCAATAGAAGGCACGATCAATGATCAATTACAGGGGTTACTGGGAGCAGACGCATCTACACAGATCCAGGATATGATAAAGAATGCGGCAGTCAGCGGTAAAGGGACAGTTGCGGCAACTATTGGTATTATAACATTGGTATTTAGTGCTACCGCGGTTTTTGCGGAGATCCAGGATTCCATCAATACCATCTGGGGATTGAAGCCGAAACCTAAAAAAGGCTGGCTTAAAATGATCCTCAACCGGCTCCTGTCTTTTTCCGTGATCGTGAGCCTGGGATTTCTTATGCTGGTATCGCTCGTCATAAACGGGCTTATTGAAGCCCTTAGTAAAATGCTGATGGAGCGTTTTCCCGACGTAACGGTCATATTATTCTACATCATCAACCTGGTGATAACATTTACGGTGATCAGCCTGTTATTCGCCATCATCTTCAAAGTACTGCCCGATGCGAAAATAAAATGGAGGGATGTAATCGTAGGCGCCATGGCCACCGCCGTTCTTTTTATGCTCGGCAAATTTGCCATCACTTTCTATATAGGCAGCAGTAATGTTGGCAGTACCTATGGTGCAGCCGGTTCACTGGTAGTATTGCTGTTATGGGTGTATTATTCGTCTGTGATCCTGTACTTCGGGGCGGAGTTCACAAAAGCATACGCGGCGGAATATGGCAGCAGGATACATCCCAATCATTATGCTGTTTGGATAAAGCAGGTAGAAGTAGAGCAGGAGCAAGGTGCATTGCAGAACCAGGACCTAAAGAAAGAGACGGTGAAACAGGATGGACAACCGGCTGACGACAAGTGATAAATTGGCTGCAGTTTTACTGCTGAGAATTTTTCCTGATTATCTTCGCCGCTTATGGCAACGGACAACAACAGGTTCCAGGCGATCATTTCGCATTGTAAAGAGTACGGTTTTATTTTCCAATCGAGTGAGATATACGATGGATTAAGCGCAGTATACGATTACGGCCAATGGGGCAGCGAGCTCAAAAAGAACATCCGCGATTACTGGTGGAAAAGCATGACCCAGCTGAACGAGAACATCGTGGGCATAGATGCCGCTATTTTTATGCATCCTACTACCTGGAAGGCAAGCGGGCACGTTGATAATTTCAGCGATCCTATGATCGATAACAAAGACAGTAAAAAACGCTACCGCGTAGATCATTTGATTGAAGCAAAGGCCGATGAGCTTGAAAGCGCAGGCAATGCTGACGCAGCAAAAGCATTACTGGATGAAATGGACCGTCTGCTGGCTGACAATGAGTATGATGGATTGAAAAAATTGATCGAAGGCAATAAAATAAAGTGCGCAGTCAGCGGCACCGCTAACTGGACAGACGTTCGCCAGTTTAACCTCATGTTCTCCACGCAACTGGGAAGTGTAACGGAAGAAGCCAGTGAGATTTACCTGCGCCCCGAAACCGCCCAGGGCATATTTGTTAACTTCCTGAATGTGCAGAAGACCGGGCGCATGAAAATACCTTTTGGTATTGCGCAGATAGGCAAGGCTTTCAGGAACGAGATCGTTGCGCGGCAATTTATCTTTCGCATGCGTGAGTTTGAACAAATGGAAATGCAGTTCTTCATACGTCCCGGCACGCAAAAGGAATGGTACGAGCATTGGAAGCAGAAACGGATGGAATGGCACCAAAGCCTGGGCATACCGGCTGAAAAATACCGCTTTCACGATCATGTAAAGCTGGCGCACTATGCTGATGCTGCCTGTGATATCGAGTACGAATTCCCGATCGGGTTTAAAGAGGTGGAGGGTATTCACTCCCGTACTGATTTTGACCTGAAGAATCACCAGGCCTTCAGCAAAAAAAAGATGCAGTATTTTGATTCGGAACTCAACCAGAACTACATTCCTTACGTAATAGAAACATCGATAGGTCTTGACAGGATGTTTTTGCTGATTATTAGCCAGGCTTATACATTAGAAGATCTCAGCACGGCGGAAAAGAAAGACGACAGGGTTGTTTTGAAACTTCCACCGAAGCTGGCGCCTGTTAAACTGGCGATATTACCCTTATTAAAGAAAGATGGCCTGCCGGATATTGCCCGGCAGATAATGGATGATTGTAAGCCGCACTTCAGATGCTTTTATGAAGAAAAAGATGCAATAGGAAAACGTTATCGCCGGATGGATGCCATCGGAACTCCTTTTTGTGTAACTGTAGATCATCAGACTAAAGAGGACAATACGGTTACGATTCGTTACAGGGATTCTATGAAGCAGGAGCGTATTCCGATAGCTAATGTGTGTGAATTAGTGCAAAAACAAATTTTATAAGGTTAGCCCAAAACGTTTACTTTGCAGGCATCCTTAAACGAAGTCCCAAATCCTTAGCAAAACCGGTGGAATAATATTTGTGTGACCATTAACCAATAAAGAAATTTCATGCTTGCTATCGTTATTGCAAACCTTATCTGGACGATACCGGCCTGTGCAGTTTGTGGAATTGTGGGTTATGCCTTCCGCAGCATTCGCATTAACAAATTGAACAGGCGTGTTCAGGAACTGGAAAGAGAAATGCTCCAGAATCATGCAGAAATACTTGCACTGCAAAAAGAGAATACAGATCTTCTGGACAAACTAAATAATCCTTCTGTTCCGGTAATTCCCATCACCGGCTCTGCCAAAGAAAATACAGAAAATCTCCCCGATGTAAGTGCGCGTAAGAAATTGTTGGGGACCTCAGCCAAGAAGTCATAGGGTTTATTAATATTGGTCATTGGGTCATTAGGTCAATAATACATTCTGTAATACCTAATGACTTATTGACCTAATGACCTAATGACCTAATGACCCAATGATCAATAAACCAATCAACCATAAAGCTCCTGGTGAATCGACTTCCTGTCGTACCCCATTGCCTGTATGCGTTGCTTGGCCTCATCAATCATATTCTTCCATCCGCAAAGCATGAAATCTGCCGGCGGCTTTTCTTTTGTAAGCTCTTCGTAAATGGTATGAACATACCCGGTCTTTCCTTCCCATTCTTCTCTCGATAATGTAGGGATATAATGAAAATTGGGGATCCGCTTTGCGAGTTCCACCATCTCAGTATAATACAGCAGATTACATTTTTTGCGGCATCCGAAAATGAGGTAGATATTTTTATGCTCGAGGTTATGCAGCTCTATATAATTCATCATGCTGCGGAATGGCGCAATGCCCGTACCGGTACAGATGAAGAACATATCTTTCTCGATAGTATCCGGTAAAGTAAAAACGCCCTGCGGCCCCCGGAGCGTGATCTCTGACCCTTCCTTTATTTCATTAAAAAGATAAGTAGTGCCCGCGCCGCCTTCCAGCAGTACGATCACCAGTTCTAGTTCATTGGTACCGTTGGGCCAGGATGCAATGGAATAACTGCGCATTCGCTTTGCAGGCTTTTCATGAATGGGCAGGTCAAGGGAAACTAATTGCCCCGGTTTAAAATCGAAGGTTTCCAGCTCGGGGATCTGTATGTAAAAGCGACGGGTACTATCAGCTTCTTCTTCAATGCGGGTTACAATCGCTTTTCTCCAGGGTTGTACAGGCATGTTGTTTTGGTTTGAATTTCTAAAATACAAAACAGTTTCATACAAAGGTCAATAAGTCATTAGTCATTAGGTCACTGGTCATTGGTCAAATATGAAAGATTAGATCGTTTCACCTCTCACCTCTGACTAATGACCTAGTGACTCAATGACCTAATGACTTATTGACCCATTGTCCTAAAACAAAAAGCGGAACTTTCGTTCCGCTCAGTTTTGCCAAACTAAAGTGGCAAGCAATCGAATGCGCTAATATAGATTTTTTTTATTGTAGAGCAAGAGGCGGCAAATTTTTTATAGCAGGCACTGTATAGTAAAAGTCTTTCCCATTAATTACGCAGTGCATCACCAACTCGTTGCCGGATATTTTTTTCTGCAGGGAGGCGCCCAATTGCACGGGCTGCTCAGCAGGCCCCAGTTGAATCTGCAAAACTTTATTGGATGTAGCCTGTACCAGGGTATCGGCATTTGCGCTCATGATAGCGGTGTTCTTCATTACCACCGGGGTTTGCTGTACCGGGTAGGTAGTAACGCTATAGGGCACATTTTTGATCCATACTTTTTTCACCTGCATATTAGCGTTAGAAGATTCCACATAAATAAGGTAACTGATGGAAGGCTTCATTACCTGTTCCTGTCCCTTTCCTTTTTCATCTGCAATAACAACAGGCCTTACCCCCTGCAGCACGGGCTGTTTATAGGCATATATCCCGGGTGCATTCTTTTGTGCCGTGCATCCGTAGATCATCAGGCATGACAACACGGTATAACCAATATTTTTCATTGCGGAAAGATTAATGAACATACTTACACAGATGCACAAAACATCACAGCGGTTGCCTAAAGTTTCACAAACTTCCGGGCAAACTGGTACCTGCCATCTGTGCTCTTTATAGAAAGAATATACATGCCTGCCGGCAGTGGCGTAAGGCTGATGGCACTGCTGCGGTAAGCATCTGATTTATTCATCAGCAGCTGCCCGTTGCTGCTGTACACCTGTACAATTATGGTTTGTACATCAAAAGTATTGCCGATGGTATACCGCAATGTATTGCTGCTTGTTACAGTAGGAAATACATTGGTGATGAAATTATTGCCGGTAACCTGTCCGCCAAAATCCGGCGTGCCGGTATTGGTAAAATACAATCCGTTGCCATGCGTGCCCACCAGCAGAATGTTGTCTTGCGGACGGTAATCCATAGTGCTTACCACCGCGTAGTTCAATACATTGCCGCCCTCCCGCACCCAGTTTACCTGTCCATTGTTTTGCAGCACAGCTGAAATATTTATAGCGCTGTACAGGCCAACAGACGTTCCCACATAATATTCGGTGGAAGAAACATTTGATGCATCTTTTTTTACCACGATCATACAGCTTCGTACAGACGGCAGCGTTAGATTGCCTTCTGCCAGCTTCCAGGTGGGTGATGCGCTCTTTGCATTATTCGTCCACCAGATATTAATGGCTGAATTATTATTGGCCGTGTAATTGGAAACAACGGCCATTATTTCATCATCATTATTGGGGTTAACGGCAATATCTGAAATGTAAACACCACCCAGGCCTGTGAGCACGGGAGGAGTAATGTCAGCAGGCGCCATTGCAGATGCAGCATTCCGCGGATCATTCAACCGGAAAATTTTTCCATTGTCAGTGCCTATATATAGCACATGCGAAGCTTCATAATCGCCTCTCGTCATCTCCAGCGCAGAAATGGAAATATTGGTGCCATTGGTTGGACTGGCAGGGTTTACGGCAGCGCCTACGCCAATAAGTTCTGTCCAGGTGGCTGATGAAACCGATCCCGAAGATGTAGTACGGAACAGGCGATTAAAATTCACATAATATAAAAGGTCGGGGTTATCGAAATCGATCTTGAAATAAGTAACAAAATCCCCGAAGCCTGAAGGTATCGAGGGATTAGGCGTAAGACCTGTTGGCCTGATATTGCTGAAAGCAGAAACGTTGCCGGCAAAAGTGGCGCGGTAAATATCTCCCAGTTGCGAAGACATAAATGCCGGCTGGGTATTGCCCGTGGTTTTGCCGAAAGCTGATGCACCGCCATCGCCGCCTACAATGCGCGCATGATCGTTGATATCGGGCCGGTCTCCCGGTCTTGATCCAAGAATCAGGTCTGCATCACGCACATGCGTGCCATTGTCCTGCGAGCCGCCGATGAAATTATTCCTGCCTGCGCCCGGGTCCATCGCCACATGATAATATTGAAGCGTCTGGTAATTGCGCGTCATGTTCCATACAACCGGAACGGTGGCGCTGGCGGTAGCCGTAATATCGTTGGTGATCTGCAAACCTCCATCGTCGGCCGCAACCACGCGGTTGGGATTGGAAGGATCGAAGGCAATGGTATGCATATCAGGATGGCTGTTGGGATAAATAGTGAGTGTGGGAAGGGTGTTGCCATAGCCACCTATCCAGGCCGTACCTGCGGTATTTGTAAACCCATTGGTAGAACGGTAAAGACAAGTGCCGCCCAGCACCACAAAATCAGGATTGTCAGGCTTTACATACACCATCATATCGTAGCCGCCCTGTGTTGCTATAGGATCAACGCCTTCCCGGTCGCCGGGAAAATCAGGCATGTTTGCAGAAAGGTTGGTCCAGGTATTGGCTCCGGCATCAAACCGGAACATATCAACTTCCGGTTGCGGGCCGGGCCCGGCCTGGCTAAGACCATTCTCGTATATCACGTACATGATATTCTGGTTAGATGGCGCCAGGGTGAGCAAAATGCGCTTTGCGAGCGGGGCCACGTAATCATTGCCCCGCCAGTTGGCAATGGAATCTATGTTTAGCACCTGTCCGCCTGCCAGCCGCGTCCACGAGCCTGCATTGCCGGTATTGGATGTCCATACCCCGCGCAGGTTCAGGTCGGGCGAGCCGCCATTCAATGCCATATATAACTTACCGCCGTTGGTGCAGGCAACATCCATCTGCCCATTGGCAGAAGT
This sequence comes from Chitinophagaceae bacterium, assembly GCA_049689695.1. Lineage (GTDB taxonomy): Bacteria > Bacteroidota > Bacteroidia > Chitinophagales > Chitinophagaceae > DASPKM01. Next base: position 7,186 of record JBAVMD010000695.1, read on the forward strand.
GGCGCCTGCCACTGTATTGAACGCTATTTCCCAGGTGGTGCCACCATTGGTAGAACGAACAAGCCTTCTGTGGCCTGCTACATACACATGCCCGTTGGTGGGGTTAATGCTGATGCGGTGAACGAAATCGAAAGGATGATCGAACACTTCCAGTTGAAATCCACCCGCAGGTACTGCCAGGCCCTGTATATCCAGCGTAAGCCTTGTCCATGTAGCTCCGTTATTGGTAGACTTCCATACGCCATGCCCCATAAAGAGCGCACCTTCTGCGGTAGCTGTGTTGCCTAAAGGCTCGCCTCCGCCTGCATACCAGGTATCTTCAAATCCGGCGCGGGTATCCTGCGCAAGGGCAGTAAGATTATGAATATCCCCTTCAGGTGAAACCCTTGCCCACGACTGACCGCCATTGGTTGAGCGCATGATGCCGCCGCTTACACAACCTGCAATGATGATCTGGCTGTTGCGCTTATCAAAGGCAACGGCACGGGTGCGGCCGCCAATATTATTCGGGCCGGCCAGTTCATAATTATTCTGGTTGAGCGCGCCGTTCTCTGAAAGCGAGATATCTTCTATTTTGGTTGGAATGGTAAATGCCTGGGCAAGCTCTTTTTGGCGAATGCCTTCCGGGATGCGGCCCAGCACCGGATCGCGCAGCATTTTCAATTCACGCAGCCATCTTTCTTTCGAGAAAGCGGCGTTGTGTTCATTCTCTTCTTCGTTTTCTGTAAACTCGCTTAACCTGTCTGACTTATAAAACATCCATATTCCAGCAGCAGCAATCATTAGCACAAGCAAAGCGGCAGGGCCGGTTCTTTTTATTTGCATAATCCGGATTTAAAAACCATTACGAATCTACCTCAAATTTAGTTGGCTGTATTGGTCATTTGGTCATTAAGTCATTAAGTCAATAGGTTATTGGGTCATTTGGTCAATAGGTCATTGAGTCATTAAAGAAATAGCTAACGACCCACTGACCCACTGACCAAATGACCCACTGACCAAATGACCAAATGACCAAATGACCAAATGACCAAATGACCAATAAACCTTTATCTTTGCCGCCCTTTAGCGAGATATGAATTTGCAGGTGTTGCAGGATGCGTATATAAACAGTCCCCGCCTTTTTCAATTGGCGGACAGGATCACTTTGTCCCAACCCCAGCGTATCTATCTCAAAAATCTGCAGGGCAGCTCCGCCTCCTTTATTGTCAGCTCCATCTTTAAGCACGAGGCATGCAGCCAGTTGAATCACCTGGTGATCTGCGAAGATGCGGAAAGAGCCGCTTATTTTCATAACGACCTGGAGAACCTCACCAACGCGCTCGATCTTTTTTACTTTCCTTCTTCGTTCAAGAACAGAAAAAATTTCCGCCTGCTCAACAGCAGTCACGTTATGCTGCGTACGGAAGCGCTCATGAAATGGAGCACAGGCGGCAATAAAAAGATCATTGTTACTTACCCGGAAGCCTTGTTTGAAAAAGTGGTGATGCCCAACACGCTTTCAGGGAATGTGATCGCTATAAAAGCAGGCGATGAGCTGGATGTGGAAGGCGTAATGGAAAAGCTGGTGAATTATGGATTTGCGCGAACCGATTTTGTATACCAGCCAGGGCAGTTCGCATTGCGCGGCGGCATCCTCGATATTTATTCTTTCGGTAATGAAAAGCCTTACCGCGTAGAATTGTTCGGGAACGATGTAGACTCTATCCGCATTTTCGATCCTGAATCGCAACTGAGCGAAAGGAAATTATTGCAGGTAAGCATTATTCCGAATGTTGAAACACAGTTCGACAGCAGTGAAAAAATATCGCTGCTGGAGTTCCTGCCAGCCAATACCGTAGTATGGACGGAAGACTGGGAGATCACCCGGGACAGGTTGCTTACGCAGGAAGAAGATCTTCATTCTTTTCTTGAAGTGCGCGGGTCGTTCGGCACGGCAAAAACCGAAGAAGAGGATAGCCAGGAGATCATGGAAGCACAGGTAACGGATTTTACTACTGCGGCAGATTTTGAATCCCGGTTGCAGGAAAGGCATATCATTGAATTCGGGCATCGTTCATCTTTCAACAGCGGCCTTCAAACCGAAATTGAGTTTCGTACAAAGCAGCAGCCGGCGTTTAACCGCCAGTTCGAGATGCTGATCAAAGACCTGCGCACCTGGGAAAAAATGCAGTTCCAGGTTTACCTGTTTGCAGAGAACCCAAAACAATTGGAAAGGCTGCACAGCATTTTTGAAGACCTCAAAGCAGAAATACATTTTACACCTTTAGCCACCTCTATTCACGAAGGTTTTATTGATGAAGACCTGAAAGCGGTTTGCTATACTGATCACCAGATATTCCAGCGCTATCATAAATACAAGGTAAAGCAGGCGTATAACAAGAGTAAGGCCATCACACTCCGCACTCTGCGCGAACTTCAGCCGGGCGATTATGTAACGCACATCGATCATGGAGTTGGCATTTACAGCGGCTTGCAGAAGATTGAAATGAATGGAAAAGTGCAGGAAGCCGTTCGCATTATTTATAAGGATAGTGACATCCTGTATGTGAACATTCACTCACTGCATAAGATAGCCAAGTATACCGGTAAAGAAGGAACGGTTCCCCGTGTGAACAAGCTGGGCAGCGATGCCTGGCAGAAGCTCAAGGAAAAAACAAAAACGAAGGTTAAAGAACTTGCATTCGACCTTATTCAGCTGTATGCGCAACGCAAGGCCCAGCAAGGCTTTCAGCATACGCCGGACAATTACATGCAGACAGAGCTGGAAGCATCTTTTATTTATGAAGACACGCCGGACCAGAGCAAGGCCACTGCAGATGTTAAGAAAGATATGGAGTCGCCATCGCCTATGGACAGGCTGGTGTGCGGAGACGTTGGTTTTGGAAAAACAGAGATCGCTATTCGTGCTGCGTTCAAGACCTGCATAGATGGCAAGCAGGCAGCTGTGCTGGTACCTACTACTGTACTGGCTTTCCAGCATTATAAAACTTTCAGCGACCGCCTGCGCGATTTTCCTGTTACCGTGGACTATGTGAACCGCTTCAAATCGGCCAAAGAAAAAAAAGATACCTTAAAAAGATTAGCGGAAGGAAAGATCGACATCATCATCGGTACACATGCCTTGCTTGGAAAAGATGTTTTGTTCAAAGACCTGGGACTATTGGTTGTTGACGAAGAACAGAAGTTTGGTGTAGGGCATAAAGAAAAGATCAAGACCATCAGGACAACGGTGGATAGTCTTACACTCACAGCCACGCCTATCCCAAGAACGCTACAGTTCAGTTTGATGGGCGCGAGAGACCTGAGCATCATCAACACTCCTCCGCCCAACCGTCAGCCTATTCAAACAGAAGTGCAGATCTATAACGAAGATTTTATCCGCGATGCGATCTATTACGAAACGGAGCGCGGCGGACAGGTGTTCTTCATTCACAATCGCATTCAGGGCTTGAAAGAAATGGCGGGTTTGATACAATCGCTTTGTCCTGATGTAAGCATCGGGCATGCGCACGGCCAGATGGAAGGCCATGAGCTGGAAGAGCACATTATGGATTTCATCGAAAAGAAATACGATGTGCTGGTGTGCACGAATATTGTGGAAAGCGGTATCGACATTGCGAATGTAAATACCATCATTATAAACAATGCGCACCAGTTTGGCCTGAGCGATCTTCACCAGCTTCGTGGCCGTGTAGGCCGCAGCAACCGGAAAGCGTTTTGCTATTTGTTGGCGCCTTCTATCAGCACGTTGCCGAATGATTCGCGCAGGAGGCTGCAAACACTTGAACAGCATAGTGAGCTGGGCAGCGGTTTCCAGATAGCCATGCGTGACCTTGATATTCGCGGTGCGGGCAATATGCTGGGTGGCGAGCAAAGCGGCTTCATGGCCGAGATAGGTTTTGAAATGTACCAGAAAGTTTTGGATGAAGCCATCCGCGAATTGAAGCGTACCGCTTTCAAAGAATTATTTAAAGAAGAAATTTCCAAGCAGGATGATTTTGTTCAGGATTGCACCATCGATACAGACCAGGAAATTCTCATTCCTGATGAATACGTAGAAAGCATTACAGAGCGATTGTCTTTATACACCCGCTTGGACAATGCAGAAAACGAAGAAGAGCTTGTGTTGTTTGCCACTGAACTGGGTGACCGTTTTGGCCCCATGCCTACTCCTGTTGTGGACCTGCTGGATACCATCCGTTCACGCAAGCTGGCAGTAGAACTGGGATTTGAGAAAATGATGCTGAAGAACGATCTGTTGAAATGTTATTTTATCAGCCGGCCCGATTCTCCTTATTTCGAATCAGACATTTTCCGTCGCGTACTTCAATACATTCAGACTGAAACCAACAAGGCAAAACTGAAGCAGGTTGGAAAATTCTTTGTGCTGCAGATATATGACATCCGCAACATGCAGCAAATGCTTGTGTTCTTAAAGCGCATGCATGAGTATGTTGTTAAGAAAGAAGTTGTTGTTGGTTAGATAAGAAGGGAACACGGATCATCAGGATTGGTCAGGATTAGTTAAGATTGTTCACGATACTGTGAGCGGTTGAGTATTTGCGGCGACTTATCTTAATAAATCCTGACCATCCTGATAATCAGCGTTCCCTTTTTGTCAATGGATTTAATTAAATTGTGTTTAAACCAAACCAACATGGACAATCAGCAATCATATCTCGGCAAAGACGAGCAACCGCTTTATACGCCTACCAGCGATGAGCGCACTATGGCATTGTTAAGCCACATCCTTGGTCTTGTGATCTGGATCATCGGGCCATTGATCATTTACCTGGTCAAGAAAGATGAATCAAAGTTTGTAGCGGAGCATGCAAAAGAAGCATTGAACTTCCAGATAACGGTAGCTATTATCTGCATAGCGC
>JBAVMD010000696.1:0-6232 GCA_049689695.1 Chitinophagaceae bacterium
GTTGTATTCCCATCTTTCCAACAAAAATTGATCTTGTTGAGTTTTCCCCTTTAAAAACAAAGTAGTCGGTTAGAAAACTTTTTTTTGAAAAACTTGGATTCTCTTTAGTCAAAAGAGACTGCCAATTTGTTTTATCATATTGTTAATTCGTTATCCTCTGAAGCCCTCAAGTCAAAGTTCGTGCGATGAATTAGTAGCAATCTCGTGCGAATGCTCCCAGTAAACCTATCGCCTTATTCTTATGATAGCCCGAAATGGTTAGCATAGGTCCGTATGTATAATTGCGATTTAAACATATGAAAGGCTTATTGGCTACCGTAAAAAAACAATTGTGATGGAAGAATTTCAAGAAGAAAGCCGCGTCAGCGAGGCAATACTAATTTCCGAGTTAATATATAAATACCTGCGTGAGGATTTATCTCCTGCAGAGCAGGCGCAATTAGATGCATGGATCGAGCGGAGCGATGAGAACAGATCCTTCTTCAGCAGCATGACCAATTCTACGAAGATCAACGCTGACCTGGAAGAGATTGCCCGCATAGATAAAAATAAAAAGATCGCTCATGAGAAATTGATGAAACGCCTATTTCCGAATGGCACCCGTAAAATGAGGTTCATGTCCGGAGTTTGGAAATATATGGCCGCCGCAGGGGTGATCCTGGTAATTGGAGCTGTGACCTACTGGGCATTTAATAAGAAAGCAATAGAGCAGCCTCTGGTGGTTGTTGAAAGCAAACCGGTAAATGTTTCGCCTGGTGGTAAAAAGGCCACGTTGCAGGTGGACAATGGCCTGCTGCTTGACTTAACAAAAGATGTCGATTCCTCATTTGCTGCAGAGGGTACCCGTGCCACCAATCATGATGGCCGGCTGGTGTATGACAATGAAATTGGCGACCAGAAAATAACTTATCATACGATCATGGTCCCTAAGGGTGGAGAGTACCAATTGAGACTCAGCGATGGCACGAAGGTGTGGATGAACGCTGCTTCGACGCTCCGGTATCCTACGCAATTTGCGGGCACCGAGAGAAAAGTTGAGCTGACCGGCGAAGCTTACTTTGAAGTGGCGGGCAATAAGCAACGGCCTTTCATTGTAAGTGTCGACAGTATGTCTGTGAGGGTAACAGGGACAGAGTTTAATATTAATGCTTATAAGGATGAAACGCTCGTTAAGTCGACCTTGTTTCAAGGCAAGGTGAAGATATCTAAAGGTACAATTGCAATAGACCTGGTACCGGGGCAGCAACTACAGATGAATCGCCAGACGAATGATGTAAGCATCATCCCGAATGCCGACCTCGAAGCTGCTTCAGCCTGGAAAGATGGACTGTTTAAGCTCACCAGCGCTGACATTCCTACTATTATGCGGCAGATCGCCAGGTGGTATGATATAGAAGTCGTTTACCAGGATTCTGTGGTTCCGCAAGGGCATATATCAGGGACTATTCCCCGTAACCTTAATCTTTCGGATATATTAAAGGTATTAGAGGCCAGTGGTGTTCATTTCAAATTTGATGGAAAAAAACTTACAGTTCTGCCGTAGCTATGAAACAAAAAATAATATATCGATTTCTTCTGATTATAATGGGCGCATTGATGTGTGGGTATGGCTTTACGCAAAGCTCCCCTGTTCAATGGGATTTTGTTGCGAAGCCAGTAGATGGCAATACTTATGAATTGCAAATTACAGCCACCGTAAAAGAAGGATGGTATATATACTCTCAAGACCTTCCGGCAGCCGCGATCAATGTACCTACAAGTTTCAGCTTTGTGAATGGATCGGTCAAAGGACGATTGAAGGAAGAAGGCAAGCTGGAGAAATCCAGGGATGAATCCTTACAGATCGAATCATGGTATTTCAAAAATAGAGTTGTATTTAAAGGGTTAGTTGAGGTAAAGGCTTTAAAGGAGAACATTAATGGCAGTGTAGAGTTCCAGGCTTGTACCGGAGAGAAATGCCTGACTCCTGCCAGAATAAATTTCAGTGTAGCCATCAACCGTTAGTGATCCTATGTTTTAGGGAAAGCCTTGCTTTCCCTTTTTATTGACTGGATTTGTAAAATTAAGTAAGGCTCTTGAATTGGTAATCAAAAAAAACCAGGCATCGCTGTCACGAGCCTGGTAGGGATTATCAATTTTATTAATAATCCTTAACACCAACCAAAGCTATGAATTTTATGTTTCACCGGTGCCATTGCTGGTTAAGATGGCACAAAAAAGCCCTGTTGGCGATGAAACTGACAACTGCTCTGATCCTGGTCACCTGCTTTCATGTATATGCTAAAAAAGGATATACGCAGGAAAGCATTACGCTTTCCGAAAAGAACGCAAAGCTTACCACTGTATTTAAAAAGATTACCGATCAGACGGGCTACTACTTCGTACACAGGGACGAATGGGTAGAGAAGGCAAAGAAGGTCAATGTAGAAGTAGTGAACGCAAGTTTGGAAACTGTGATGGGTATAGTGTTGAAGGACCAGCAATTGACGTATACGGTGATTGGGAAGAATGTGATTATTAAAATCAAGGACCCGGTTGAGAAAAATGCTTCTTTCACTTTGGGTACGCCGATCGATGTAAGCGGCAAGGTGGTTAATGAAAAAGAAGAGCCGCTAGAGGGCGTTACGGTAACTGTAAAAGGCTCATCAAAAATTACAACAACAAATGCCAAAGGAGAATTTTCATTAAACACGATTGAAGGAAATGCGGTACTGGTTTTCACAAGCGTAAACATGGAAACATTTGAGGTGGAGATAAGTGGCAAAACAGACTTGACCATTAATCTCAAGACGAAAGTGACTGCGCTTGGAGATGTTACTGTACTAAACACCGGGTATCAATCTTTAAGACCCAATGAAGTCACGGGATCGTTTGCCGTTGTGACTAAAGAAAAATTAGATCAGCGTGTAGCACTTGATATAGTAACGAAACTTGAAGGAATTACTAACGGGCTTGTTTTCAATAAGGATCCTAATAGCGGCGAAAATAAGCTAAGGGTAAGAGGCGAAAGTACCATCTTCGCCAACCCTAATCCCTTGATTGTAGTTGACAATTTCCCATATGACGGAAACTTAAACAGCATTAACCCCAATGACATAGAAGACATCGTTGTGCTAAAGGATGCAGCGGCAGCTTCTATTTGGGGGGTGCAGGCGGGCAATGGCGTCATTGTAATTACGACTAAGAAAGGACGCATGAATCAACCGATTAAAGTTGAGTTTAATTCCAATCTTACTATATCCGATAAGCCAAACCAATTCTATGCACCACAAATAAGCCCCTCCGATTATATAGACTTTGAAACAATACTATTTGGTCGCGGCTATTATAATTCCACATTGAATAATATTGGCAAACCTGGTGTATCTAGTGTGGTCGAAATACTAAATAATCGCAGGGCAGGGCTCATTTCATCAACTGATTCTGCTAATCAGATAAATGCGCTGCGTAACTATGATTACCGAAATGAGCTAGACAAATACATCTACAGAAAACCCATTCATCAGCAGTATCAAGTGAATGTAAGCGGTGGTTCTCCCAAAGCAAGCTATTATTTCTCTGCAGGCTACGATAAAATGTTGGCGACTCTGATTGGCAATAAGTATGACAGAGCAACGATTAACAGTCAAAACGTATTTCGGCCTATCAATAAGATCGAAATAGTTGCCGGTTTTAATTACAGTCAGGCTACTAATGTTAGCAACGGAATCTCCAACATTGTAAACGATTATCCATACACCCAATTAGTCGATGCTTCCGGCAATCAATTGGCCATTCCCAGGCACCGGGCACTTTTTGAAGATACCATTGCCCATCATGGTTTTATAAACTGGAAATATTACCCATTGAAGGAAAGAGACGGTAATGACAATGCCAATAGGCTGAATGAGATTAGGCTGACAGGGGCGATAAAATATACTGTTCTAAGAGGGTTATCGGTAGAGTTATCTTATCAGTATCAGAAATCAATGACTACAGCAACTTCTCTTTTATCGAATGAAAGTTTTTCAATACGAGACCTCAAAAACACATTTGCTTTAACAAATAGTAGAGGTGATTATCTCGGTACAAATTATCCTGATGGCGGTATCAACACGATAACTAATAGTAACCTGGTGGGACAATACGCACGGGCAAATATTAAATATCATCGTACCTGGCAAAAACATTCAATCAACAGCATTGGCGGTTTGGAAGTGCGGGAAACCAAAGGGGATGGAAATACTTTCCGATATTATGGATTTAATCCCGAAGTTGGCAGTTTTGTTATCGCTGATCCCTTCAAACGATACTACCGCCCACTCACAAAAGACTCAGCTATTTTAGGCGTTATACCGCCAATTTATTCATCTACCATAAACCGGTTCCGGTCCTTTTTCACTAATGTAGCTTATACCTATGATGGCAAATACTCCTTTAGTGCAAGTGCACGGATTGATGGTTCAAATTATTTTGGTGTAAAAACAAATCAAAAAAATGTACCGCTGTGGTCTGTGGGTACGCGGTGGGAGATCAGCAAAGAAAGCTTTTACCAGTTAAATTATTTTAAAGTCCTTGGACTGCGTGCCACATACGGCTACAATGGAAACTTAGCTTCTAACATGGCGGCAGTGGCTACGTTCAAGGTTCAAGGCAGTGATCCAAACACAGGGCTTCCTTACGCCATATTAAATAATATTCCAAATCCCGAACTACGGTGGGAAAAAACGGGGCAACTCAATGTAGGACTTGATTTCGTATCTAAAAATGACGTTATCAAAGGAACCGTCGAATACTTTCAAAAGAGGGGAAAAGATATGATTGGTGACACGAAATGGGACCCTACGACCGGTGTTGGCCAGTTAAGAGGTAATTTTTCCGCTATGAAATCAAAAGGAGTTGACATTCGTATAGAAACTCAAAATATTCGAACCAAAAACCTTCAATGGAATACCACTTTCATGTTCAACTATGCAGCAGAAACCTTAACCCGTTTCGATATTCCGTCAGGCGCTGTAAGTTTTCTGAATTCTTACTACGCCATTCACCCTTTGGTGGGAAAACCGCTTTATAGTTTGTTTAGTTACCGGTTTGCCGGGTTAGACCCTTCAACCGGAGACCCTTTGTTCTATCAGTCTGATACCGTTACGAAAAATTATACATCGGCTTTAGCAAATCAGATTGAGATCGATGATCTTGTCTATAGCGGTAGATACAATCCTCCTATAACCGGTGCCTTATTTAACTCACTTCGTTGGAAAAAACTAAGCCTCGGATTTAATATAACCTATAAACTTGGTCACTACTTCAGAAGAAAATCATTGGAGTATGCATCTTTTGTAACCGATTGGACTTTGGGACATAGCGACTACGCCTTGCGGTGGCAAAAGCCAGGTGACGAAAAAACAACGATTGTTCCCTCATTTGTATATCCCACAAACCAGCGCAGGGATCGCTATTATACCGACTCAGATGTCTTGGTAGAAAAAGCTGATCATATCCGACTTCAATTCATCAACCTCTCATATGATATTGATGGTAGTGTATTGAAGCGTGGGTCTGTTAAACAAGTGCGGGTATTCTTCTATGCAAATAATATTGGGATTATATGGAGAGCGAATGATAAAGGCATTGATCCGGACTATCCTTTTATCAACTATCCGACTGCCAGGTCTTACTCATTTGGTTTAAGAGCTGAGTTCTAACAATCAAACTTATCTGCATGTCTACAATAAAATTGCGCACTTTTCTTAATCGCCGAATGTGTTATTTGCTTTCCATCTGCATTGGAACTTTATTGCTAATGGGCTGTAAAAAAGATTGGCTCGATGCAAAACCTGACGTAGCACTGTTAGTTCCGGCAACCATTCAGGATTATCAGGCAATACTGGACAATACAGCCAATAATACGGGTTTGGCAGGTGGGTTCAATACTCTTCAACCTGCTATTGGCGAAATTGCCACAACAGATTTCTATATGACAGATGACGTTACCAATGGAAGGTCGGAAATGGAACAGAATGCTTATATGTGGAAGAGTGAAATATACACTGAACCCGACGCTGCCGCAGAAGACTGGACACTGCCGTATAAAAAAATATTTGTGGCGAATTTAATTTTAGAAGGAATTGAAAAAATCCTAACGAAAGATAATAGTGACTTGATTGGATGGAATCAGGTAAAAGGAAGTGCTTTGTTTTTTAGAGCTTATAATCACTTCTGTATTTCTCAGTTGTATTGCAAAGTATACGAT
>JBAVMD010000697.1:0-15153 GCA_049689695.1 Chitinophagaceae bacterium
GCGGGAACAGAAGAAGCTGCAGAAAAGCCTGTAAAGAAGGCCCGTGCAAAAAAAGAGGATCAGGAGGAAGAAGAACCTGAAACTAAAAAAACGGCTGCTAAAGAGACTAAAACAAAGGCGGCGCCAAAAGCAGCAGCTGCCAAACCCAAAAAAGCTAAAGAAGACGAAGAGGAAGAAGAAAAGCCGAAAAAAGCTCCTGCTAAAAAAGCGGCGCCCAAGAAGAAATAGAAACCCCACCAAAAGCTTCCGCCTCCAGGCGGAAGGCTTTTTTTAGGGCAATCCGGTAACATAAACTGTGAACTATGAATTACAGCGCAGACATCAGTAAAATTGAACGGCATTTTTTGCCAAAGGATTTTATAGTGGACACCTGGGAAGGCCTGGAGCGTTACTATCGCAACCTTGAAGAACGGCCTATCCATTCAAAGCAAGATCTTGAACAATGGCTCAAAGACATGAGCGAGCTGGAAGCTGTGGTAAGTGAAGATGCCGCCTGGCGGCAGATCCGCATGACCTGCGATACGGAAAACAAAGCGCTTGAACAGGCTTTTGCGTATTTCATGATGGAGATTCAGCCAAAAATTCAGCCCATTGCGGACCAACTCAACAAAAAGCTGGTAGAAAATCCTTTCACCAAAGAGCTTGACCAGGAACAATTCTACACTTACCTGCGGAACGTTCGAAAGAACATTGAGCTTTTCCGCGAAGAAAATATTCCCATACAGGCGGAATTGAATGTGATGCAGCAGCAGTTTGGGGTGATCTCGGGTAAAATGGTGGTAGAAGTGAACGGCCGCGAATATACTTTGCAGCAGGCCGCCAAATTCCTGGAAAGTCCTGACCGCAGGTTAAGAGAAGAAGTTTACCGCAAGGTGAATGAACGCAGGTTGCAGGATAAGGAAACACTGAATCACCTGTACACGCAATTAGTAACCAAACGCCACCAGATAGGGCTCAACGCAGGCTTCAGCAATTACCGCGATTATAAGTTTGCAGACCTGGGCAGGTTTGATTATACAAAAGAAGATTGCTTCAATTTTCACGAAGCGGTTAAACAATATGTGCTTCCGCTGGTGAACGATATCAATCAACAGAAAAAGGAAAAGCTTGGTCTCGATCCGTTGCGCCCCTGGGACCTTGAGGCGGAGCCAGAAGGCATTGTGCCCCTTCATCCTTTTGAAGGCGCGGAAGAACTATTGGAAAAATCTATTAAGTGTTTCGAGCGCCTGCGGCCATTTTTTGCCGATTGCCTGAAACGCATGAACAGCATGAACCATCTTGATCTGGACAGCCGCAAAGGCAAAGCGCCGGGCGGTTACAATTGCCCCCTGCCTGAAAGCGGCGCTCCCTTCATTTTCATGAATGCGGCCGGCCAGATGCACGATGTAACTACTATGCTGCACGAAGGCGGGCATGCAGTGCATTCCTTCCTGGCACATAACCTGGAGCTGTCAGCTTTTAAAGAGTATCCCATGGAAATTGCGGAAGTGGCCAGCATGGCCATGGAACTAATGAGCATGGACCATTGGGAGGTGTTTTTTGATAACGAAGCAGATCTTACCCGTGCAAAGCAGCATCAATTGGAAAGAACTATCAGCATTTTCCCCTGGATTGCTACTATTGACAAGTTCCAGCACTGGGTATACGAACATCCATCACATACGGAACAGGAAAGAGCCGCTGCCTGGATAGATACTTTGAATGAGTTTACCTCTCCCGTTGTTGACCTTTCAGGGCTGGAAGAATACCGCAGGTACTCCTGGCAACGCCAATTGCATTTGTTTGAAGTGCCGTTTTATTACATTGAATACGGCATTGCGCAATTGGGAGCCATAGGATTATGGAAGCAGTACCGCGAGAATAAGGAAAAAGCCCTGGACAATTACAGCAAGGCCTTAAGCCTTGGGGGTACGCGCACACTTCCCGAACTGTATAAGGCGGCGGGCATAGAGTTCAACTTTTCCGGCGACTATATCAAAAACTTAATGTATTTTGTACATGAGGAATGGAGGAAAACCATTAGGAAAAATTAAAAAATACCCGCATTGTGGTATAGGTAGATGAATAAGGAATATTATCTTTGTTTCACAAGTTTGACATCGACGCTGGCAACAGCTTAAGATAAAATAGCTACTAATCAGAGCCTTAACCAAAAGTCCGGACGTTTCCACGTCGGGGCTTTCTTTTTTAGGGAAGGCGAGTGGGCAGTAGGGAATGGCGAGAAGGGTATTGAATTCCGCGGTGCTTCTTTAATCTATAACATCTTTATATTAAGCATCACAGTCAATAAGAATTAATTGACTACTTCGCAATGATTGATTGCGCATCAGCGTGAGATCTTATTAAATGAAAATGAAAACCCAACTGCGTTTGCGCAGCGGCGTTAAATAATAGCCGGCCTTTTCCTACTCGCTACTCACCATTCCCCACTCGCTAATTCTTACATTCCTTACACAAGCCCGTCACCACCATTTGTGAATGGAGTGCAGCGAACTCAGTAGGAAGAGAAACTTCGGGAACAGATATGCCTTCGAGGCAAACTGTTCTTTCGCAGCTATTGCAAATGAAGTGCACGTGATTGTCGAAATGATGCCCTTCCTTACAATCTTCTTTGCACAAGGCATAACGGATAGAGTTATCCGAAGTGGGTATGCTGTGTATGATGCCCTTGTCAACAAATGTCTGCAAGGTGCGGTATACTGTAACGCGATCGAATTTTTCGCCAGCCCTTCGTTCTATATCTGCGTGCGCAAGCGCGCCGTTTGACGAGAGAAATAATTCAAGTATTTTTTTCCGGCTCCCTGTAATGCTGAGCTGGTTTTTTTTCAGGATCACATCTATGTGTCCACTCATAGGTTAAGTTTTAGTCGGTTTCTTTAAAAATAAGGTAAAATTTGCGACTACGAGCGGATTGCAGAGGTTATGTATCCACAAAAACGGTTACGGGTTAGGGGTTACGAAGAACATCCTAACCCATGACCCATAACCCGCGACTTTCTAGCCTTTATCTTTCAGCAGCTCTGCTATGTCCTTTCTCATTTCCACCAATTCTTCTTTTTTCAGGCCATCGTAAATCTTTCTTACCCGGCCCTTCTTATCTACCAATGCAAAGAATTGGGTATGAATGAACTGTTCACTGATAGAGCCATTGTTGTTCTTGGGATCGTCCAGCAGGTAACTATTGCGCGCAGCGGTATACAGGCTATCCTTGCTGCCGGTAACAAACCACCAGTTCTGGGGGTCTGCCCCGAGCGACTCGGCGTACTCTTTCAGGCGGGAAACACTATCGGTTTCAGGATCAACCGTGTGGGAAAGGATCCGGAAGTCGGGTTCCGTTTTAAGTTCATTGTATACCTGCTGCATATTCATGTTCATTTTAGGGCAAATGCCTTTGCAGGTAGTAAAAAAATATTCAACAACAGCCACCTTGCCCTTGATATCATTTTCCGTGATAACCCGCCCGGCCTGGTTGGTGAATGCAAAAGGTTGTACCTTATTCAGCACCGGAAGCTCCACCTTCCCAAAACCAGGAAGCATTTTTGTCATAGCCACGTAAAAACTTAGCACCAGCACTATAAAAAACCCAATGTAAAACCAGAGTTTTCTGCTCATTGTCGATATATTGATCTTCCAAAATTACGGTCAGGCAAGCCAGTAGTGATAATAAAATATTGAAGCTTCATTTTTGCAACCCCGTTGCAGACTATATTTGTCAACCTTATAATGAAAATAAAGATCAATTGGGACATACTGGGTATCGGCACTTCCCTGGCCTGCGCTATTCACTGCGCTATATTGCCCCTCTTCCTCAGCACGCTGCCGATCCTCGGCTATGAGATCATAGAAAATCATTTTTTCGAGTATTGCATGATCGTCTTTGCCCTGGCTATCGGCACCATTTCGCTCTGGCACGGTTATAGGAAACATCATCATAGCCTGTGGCCACTGGGCATTTTTGTGGTGGGAATACTGCTGCTGTTTGCCAAGCAGATATGGCATGGTTACCAACTTTGGATATTGCCGCTGGCAGTGCTGCTGATAGTGACAGCTCATCTTTTGAACTTTCGTTCTTGCAGGGTACATAACCATGCTCATGCTGACGATTGTGATCATTGATGCAGCTTTTCCGGAATTAACAACCCGTCAGCCGCAGCTATTCGTTATTTTTGCACTTTAAATCAGTGTTTATGATCAAAACAGGAAATCCCGTTATTAGCATTTATACCGAAATGACGCCCAATCCCGAGACAATGAAATTTGTGGCCAATAAGCTGCTGTACCCGGGCAAGAGCATCGACTTTCCTGATGTGGAGACTGCGAAGCCTTCTCCTTTAGCGGTTGAGCTATTCGCTTTTCCCTTTATAAAGAGCGTATTCATCGCCAGCAATTTTGTAACGCTTACAAAAACCCCTGATACAGATTGGCAGGATGTAATTCCTACTATTCGTCAGTACCTGAAAGAATACCTGGAAGAAGGCAAGCCTGTTGTAAACGAAGAAGAGATAATTGCAATTAAACAGGAAGCTTCCAATACTGTTACGGCTGATGATGACGACGTGGTGAAGCGCATTAAAGAACTGCTTGAAAATTATGTGAAGCCTGCCGTTGAAATGGACGGAGGCGCTATTCAATTCAAAAGCTATAACGAAGGCGTGGTGAACCTGATGCTCCAGGGCAGTTGCAGCGGATGTCCTTCTTCTATGATCACCCTCAAAGCAGGCATAGAGGGCATGATGAAGCGCATGATCCCCGAAGTAAAAGAAGTTGTGGCCGAAGCTGAGTAATTATCGATTATTTATTCTTCTGATAATTTATAAGCCTTTCCTAACGGAAAGGTTTTTTTATTTATGGCCGTGGGATTTTATGCAATTTGTGCGGTACGCTCATCTTTAGTTTGTTGTTTACAGACATCAACTATGCGGTCAATGCCCGTTTTTAGCCGACAAGCCTGCCTGCTATTTTTTTCAACCTGGTTTGCAACGCAGGCATTTACACAATTAGACGATGCCTCCATCAGGGAGCTAAAAGGTGGCAGGGCTCTCCCTGACTCCAGCTTCATTTATTCTTTGCCCTACCTGCCGGGCAAATCATACCTGCTTATACAGGCATACAATAGCGGTCATTCTCACCAGAATGAAATAGCCCTGGATTTTAAAATGAAAAAAGGCACTAAGATCTGTGCGGCGCGTGCCGGGATTGTAGTTTCAGTTAAGGAAGATTCTGATAAGGGCGGTACTAAAGATGAATATTTCTCCGAGGGCAATCATATTATGATAAAACATGCCGATGGATCAAACGCTTATTACTGGCATTTGCAAAAAGATGGCGTGCTGGTTCAATCAGGCGATACCGTACAGCAAGGACAGGTGATCGGCCAAAGTGGAAATACTGGCTATTCAGCATTCCCGCACCTGCACTTTCGAGGTAACCAGTTCAGATTCCATGGGCGGCCGCCAGATACCTACCAGGTTTCACACAAGAAAAGGTGTGCGCTACCTGCGGCCTGGTAAATGGTACAAAAGCATATCGGCAGGAAATTAAACGCTGCGTTCTACTAAAGGATGCAAACCTTAATTTCGCGCAGTGCAGGAAATCTACCGGCAATTTATTGAGGGCATGCAACATACCACACTGCTGGAATACATAGCAGTGTTTACCGGTATTGCCAGCGTTTGGTTCAGCCGCATCGAGAACATATTGGTGTATCCAGTAGGTCTCGTTAACACCATCATTTACATTTTCATCAGCCTCAATGGCGACCTGTTTGGTGAAGCAGCTGTAAATCTTTATTACACCATCATGAGCATTTACGGCTGGGTGCTCTGGACAAAAAAAGATCGCCAGCAGCACCATGTTGTAGTGATCACCCGGTCAACCGCTAAGGAGTGGCTGCAACAAGCAGGTTTCTTTGCGTTCTTTTACATTGCAATTTTCCTGCTGCTCGTTTACCTCAAAAAAACATTTGCGCCCGGCGCCATTCCCTGGGCCGATGCTTTTGCTTCTGCTACCGCGTTTACCGGCATGTGGCTGATGGCCAAAAAGAAAGTTGAAAGCTGGTATTGGTGGATAGCAACTGATATTGCTTCCATTCCGCTTTACTTTGTAAAAGGTTATGTGTTCACCAGCGTGTATTACCTGGTGCTATTGGTTATGGCGGTTTGGGGATTGATTGAATGGACAAAACGGGCGAAGTTTAAGGGCACAAGAGATAAAGATGAAGGGGCAAGTGATATAAACCTGATTCATGATTAAAAAAGTAGCGGTCATAGGGCCGGAATCAACCGGAAAAAGCACGCTTTGCAGGCAGCTGGCCAGCCATTATCAAACACAATGGGTACCTGAATATGCCAGGGAATACCTTACCATTCGCGGCTCCGCTTACACTTATGATTCTCTTTTAGAGATCGCAAAGGGGCAGCTGGCTTCAGAAGATCAATATTCTTCAACACTTGCCCGCACGGCTTCCCACTCACCACGCACTACTCACCCCGGGCTCCTCTTCATCGATACAGAGATGTACGTAATGAAAGTATGGTCGGAATTTGTTTTTGGAAAATGCCATCAATGGATCATCGACAAGATTGTTGAACGAAAATATGATCTCTACCTGCTTTGCAACGTTGACCTCCCATGGGCACCTGATGTATTGCGGGAATATCCCGATCCCGGGCCACGCATGCAATTGTTCCGCATCTATCACGACATCATGATCAATCAGTCAACTCCCTGGACTGTTATCAGCGGTGATTACGATGAGCGGTTACAGTCAGCCATAGACGCAATTAACACAACCTTATAAGGTATTGTGCAATTATTAGAGCGATGCATCATTATGCAATTACAAAACTGCTATTATGAAATCGTTATTACTGTTGATAGTCGCAATGGCTGTCTCGTACTCGTCTTGCCCGCAGTCCAGCACAAGACCCTCTGAGTTTGGATTATACGCAAACGGACTTATGTACAGTGAGCCTGATATGCTGATATTGCGCCGGATGGTAGACTCGCTGAACCTTCGGTTTAAAACCTGTGATCTTTCCAGGCCGTTTTATTCCTATCCGCAGGCAAGAATGTTCATTATTGAATTTGCCAGTAAAAAGAATTCGCTGCAACAACTTAAAAACGACCTGAATAACGAGGTAGATTTTTATACCGTTCTTAAAAGATATGGGGCCTTCGCGAGGCGAATGGATACTGCGCAACTTTGCATCCGGTATAAAAAAACAGATACGGCTAAAAGATATTTTTACCTCGAGGGTAACCCATCCGAGGGATATGATGATGGGTCAGTGAATATCGATACAAAATGGGAGGGCTTTGAAAATCAGCCTGAGCCCGGGAAAGGAAATTGGATCTATTACTATACGCCAAAAGGTGAGGATGAAAAAGAATATTCGATAGAGGGCCGGTTCTTTCCCGATGAATTTACACAGAAACGATTGCCTTCTAAATATGCGCAGCTTGTTCAATATGTGGATTGCATGGTGGATACCAATGCTTCGATCTTTATTATGAATAAAACCGGTAGCTACTTTAGGGGTACGCCGCCATCGGTATTCGATCTTATCGGTTATGTCAACCGCAGAATGGGCAGAAGCCGTACACCCATTCATTCAGAATATTTATTTACAAGCCTGAACGATCAGGAAGTTGACTTTGCTGCAAATTTTCTTACCAGTGATGCGGCTTTCATTCGTCTTTTAAATATTGCTGCGGAAGAATGCATCAGCAAGCATACGGGGAGTGATGAATTCGAAGGGCTTGTTGCGCGGTTTCTGTCAAAAGAAAAAGCATTGCGCATAAAAAGAGGGCGTATTGTTTACGGCCAGTGCAGTGCAGATCAGCGGCCGCGCTTTCATGCATGGAGGATTGCCAGGCTGGCGGCAGAAACCAATAGCTGGAATATTTTTCTGAGGGCGCATCTTGATATTATGAATGACCGGTTTGAACGCATGTCTGACGGCAGCTATGCATACGAAGGCCGTAAGACGTATCTGAAAGAACTGGAGGAGCTTAACCTTAATGTAATCGATCTGATAATTGGAATGTCTTTGTTTGCGGAGAATGTGCCGGCCAATCATTACCAGGGAACTGTATGGCGATTAGGCTGGGGCATGACCGAAAGTTCCGATAGAAAAAAATTTGAAGCGCGGGTATTGGAAATGATAAAAGACCCGGAGCTGGACGAATTCAACCGCGGCCTGCTCTATCTTTTGTATGTAAGTTATATCAGGCGGGTGAGCGATGAAAAGGAAAAAGCTGCGCTTATAAATGCATTGAAAGATGGGAAGCACACATTTCCTGCGTCCATTCAATTTGCCATAGCGGAATTGACTATGAAGAACGATTGAACATCCCCGCTGCGGCCGCCGTTTTAAGGGGGACCCTGCCGGAGTATACCCAAAAGAGGGTACCCCGGCGGGGTGAAGCTTACAATCAGCTATTTTTGCGGCTGCAATGTTATTCTGCCGTGCATGAACTCCAACAGGACCAGCCATTTTATTCTGAGTTATCATAAATACATTTTTTATGGCGCCTGGCTGTTGCTGAACCTTGTTCAGGCCGCAGCTACCGGCCTGCTTCACGATGAAACCTATTATTGGGCTTACGCACAATTTCTGGACTGGGGTTATTTTGATCATCCACCCATGGTGGCGCTGCTTATTAAAGCAGGATATGCCATTTTTCCCAATGAGTTCGGCCTTCGGTTGCTGTTTGCCGTAATGAGCACCATCACGCTCGGGCTTATCGAAAAACTATTGCCTGTTAAAGATGATCTGCTGTTTTATACTATTGCTTTGTCAATGGCCGTGCTGCAGATCGGCGGCATCATTGCCATACCAGATACACCCCTGCTTTTTTTTACCGCGCTTTACTTCCTCGTGTATAAGAAATTTTTAGAGCGGCCCGGCGCATCCATGGCCATTCTTTTAGGCATTTGCATGGCGTTGCTGCTGTACAGCAAGTACCATGGTGTGCTGTTGATCATCTTCACGCTTTTATCCAACCCCAAATTGTTCACCAGGCTGCCGGTTTATATTGCCGGTGTCACTGCATTGGTATTATTCAGTCCGCATTTGTACTGGCAATACGTGCATGGGTTTCCTTCTATACAATTCCACCTGCTGGAGCGCAATGCACGTGAATATAAATTCACTTACACGCTTGAATATATTATAGGGCAGATACCACTGCCAGCCCTCCTGGCCAGTCCGATATTGTTTTGGGGCGCCTTCCGAAAAAAACCTGCTGACTGGTTTGAGCGCTCACTTCAGTTCACCCTCATCGGCACCTATCTTTTTTTCCTCTTATTTACACTCAAAGGAAGAGTAGAGGCCAACTGGACGATACCGGCTTTTGTTCCCCTGATAGTGCTGAGCCATCAATACCTTCTGGACAAATACAAGTTGAGAAAATGGCTTACCAGGCTCACAGTTGTTACTATGGTCATCGTATTCGCCATGCGAATAAATCTGATTGTTGATCTTTTCCCGGATAGTTTTAAAAAGAGCGAGTATCAATACAATAAAGAATGGGCCGATGCTATCGAAAAAAAAGCCAATGGCCTGCCTGTGTTTTTTACTGATTCTTACCAGCGCCCGGCCAAGTACTGGTTCTATACCGGCCACCCTTCTTTTTCATTGAACACTGTGGATTACCGCCGCAATAATTTCAATTTCTGGCCGCTGGAAGAACAGTTCATGAATAAAAGAGCATACGCGGTTTACCAGGGGCGCAAGGCGGATTACTACATCGATTCCATCGCAACACCAAAAGGCGTTTATCTTGGAAGAACGATCGAAAATTATTTTTCCTTTTCAAGGATACGAATCATTCCTTCAAATAAACTGGTGGCAAACAACGGAACGTTGAATGTGTCGTTGAAAGTTCTTACCGATGAAAGCATACTGCCGTACATCAAAGCTCCCTACGATACACTGCACATCTGGCTCTCCGTATACCGCGACTCCATCATTCAAAATATTCCTACCAATCTTACGCTGGGTATGATAAAAAAGGAGAAAGAAGTTCTTTCCGCCAGCTTTGCCGTACCTCTGCCGGCAGGGAAATACTGGAGCAGGTTCGGTATTACTTCCTGCATCGATAACTGGCCTACCATCAACAGCACGGCAGTAAGAATGAGCGTGAAATAATTTATTGCAGGAGTTGCTGAATGTCAGGATCATTCTGAAGATTGTTCATCTGCCGTACTATCCAACCGCATCGCTTGCTTACGTAAGATGACATGGGCTTAACGGTATAAACTTTTGGATTGGGCAGGCAGGCGGCAATACACGCTGCTTCCATACGGGTTAGCTTTTTTGCAGATTTTTTATAATATTTCTGCGCAGCCGCTTCAATCCCGAATACTCCCTTTCCCATCTCTGATACATTCAGGTACATTTCCAGTATGCGCTTCTTGCCCCAAATAAGCTCTATCATGAAAGTGAAATATACTTCAAGCGCCTTGCGCACCCAGCTGCGCCCCTGCCATAGAAAAACATTCTTTGCCACCTGCTGACTCAGCGTGCTGGCGCCGCGCAACGATTTACTTTTGCGGTTATGCTTCATGGCCTTCTGAATCGATTTAAAATCAAACCCGTTGTGGTCAGGGAACAACTGGTCTTCGGAAGAGATCACGGCAAGCTTTGCATACACAGACATGTTTTTCCTGTCAACATAATCCCGTTTCAGTCCATTGCCGGCAAACAGGCTGCCGAGCTGAGTAAGCGTAACAGGAGGATTCACCCATTTCAACAGCACGATGTAAAACAGCTGGAACAGGAATAAAAAAATGAACGCCCGCTTGATGAAGCGCCAGGCTCGTGGAAGAAATGCCTGCTTCTTTCCTGCTGCCATTCAGAAGTTTTAATGCAAGATAAAGGGTGCAGCCATTTAACGGGCAGAGAGCGTAAGTATTTTAAAACTGTATTTTTTCCCGATAGGGGTTTTTCGCTTGCCGGATTTTTTCATGAGCAGGCCCAGGCCCGCCAATGCGCCGGCTGTAATATAACCAGAAGGCTTATACCATTCCTTTACGGGATCGCCGCGATACAATCCATTAACAGCGCCCAGCGCCATAACACCTCCGCCAGCTATCATAAGTAGCGTACCGCTTTTCTTACGGCCAGAAAAATCCTCGCTGGAAACCAGGGCCGAAATGTCTTTGTAATGAATTGCAGTAGTATAACGGAAAGTGGTATCGAAATAAATACCCCCATAAGAAGTGGCGGTTTGCTGTATATCAAAATGACGGATATAGATGGTATCGTTCAGTATGCGTGTGATAAGTCCGTCTGCAAAATTGCCTTGTCTTGTCTGGATCGAAATATAATGGCCTGCAAAATAGGTTTGCTTTGTTTTGCCACGCTTCTGCAACAGCAAAGCATTGTTCTGCGAAAATGCAAAGGCGCCAAATAGTAAGAATAGGAATAGTAGAATTGATCTGCTCATGTGTAAAGCTGTTCAAACTTACAATGGGCTAACAAAATGGTTTGTTAATTCGCCGGCAGCTTATCCAATAAAAAAATAATGCCGTATAAAAGCACCAGCCCAAAACCTATAAGTATGGTACCAGAGATCTTATTGATGATGGTTAGATTGCGCAGGGTAAGCTTGTTGCGGATCTTGTCTGCCATAAATACCTTGGCCACATCTGCAATCATATTTACCACCAGGCAAACAGTGAAGATGATCACACGTTCGTGAAAACTATGGGTAACTGCAAACGCGGTGGCATTGCCTAACCACAATATCAGCACGTTCGGGTTTAATGTATTGATGAGAAAGCCTGAAGTGAATATCTTGGCAAAATCCCGTTTGCTGAACTTCGTTATTTTTCCTGATCCGTCTGCACGCAGGGTTACTTTTTTGAAGAACACGAAGAAGATGCCCATACACAAAAGAAAGGTGCTGCCCACATAACCAATTGCCCTTTTATATTCAAGTGCAACGGCTACGATCTCCGTAAACGCATTGCTGAGCACTACCAGCAATATATCGCTCACCCACACACCGGCAATAAAGCTCAGTCCGCCTTCGCGGCCGTTATTAAGGCTTTGTTTGATGATGGTGAAAATGACGGGACCAACAGAAATTACAAGGAATAATCCAAGAGCCAGTCCTTTGATCAAAGCATCGACCATGAGGGGAAAATACGATTCTAATTTGAAAATTGCGCAATTCGAAAATGGGAAAATTAACCGCACTGGTTAGCTGGATCATTTTCACATTACGCTATTTTCTAATTTGCTTATTTTATATAGTCCCTGTTTCCAAATATTTCATCCATTCCTCATACATCTTTCCTTTCATTACGCGCGGGAATTTATGTTGTCCCCCTACCTTTCCTTTCAGTTCCAGGAATTGCATGAATTTTTGCTCGGGAAGCTTTTGAAGAAATACATCTTTCAATGCGCTGTCGCGCTCCACGGCATAATCATCGTTCAGCTGGCGCAGCTTTTCATCTATCTTAACGCGCAGCAGGTTCTCATCCACACCATCATCACAGGCCACATACCATTGATGAGCAAAGAAATTTTTATAAGGGAATCCGGCCACCGTGTATTCGGGAATAGAGATGTTAAGCTCTTCACTTACCATTTGAACAGCGCTGTTCATGTTCTCCACGCTCAGATGTTCACCCACCAGGCTCAGGAAGTGCTTGGTGCGTCCCGTTATGCGGATCTCGCTTTTCTTTTTATTGATGAAGCGAACAGTATCGCCTATAAGGTAGCGCCATGCGCCGGAATTGGTGCTGAGCAAAATGGCGTACTCTTTATCTTCCTGCACATCATTTATAAGCAATGCTTCGGGCTTTTCAACAATATTGCCGTCGCTGTCGAAATTGCGGTCGTCAAACGGAACAAATTCCAGGAAGATGTTGTTGTTCAGCACAAGGTGCATTCCTTCTGCATGCTGCCGGTTTTTATATGCAATAAAGCCTTCGCTGGCCAGGTAATTTTCGATGTATACGATAGGCTTGCCCAATAATTTTTCGAACCCTTTTTTGTATGGCTCAAATGCTACGCCGCCATGCACAAAGAACCCGAAACTGGGCCACATGTCGTGTATGCTCTTCAGCTTATAATGCTCTATGATCATCTCCATGCACATCTGGCACCAGGCAGGCACGCCAACTATGAAGCCGATATCCCAAGAAGGCGCTTTCTCTACTATTTCATTGAGCTTCTCGTTCCAGTCTTTCACCCGGGCGATCTTTCCACCGGGTTTGTAAAATGTCTGGAACCAGAACGGACGGTTCTTTGCCAGGATACCGCTGAGGTCGCCCGCAAACCAGCCCGCTTTTCCTTTCTGGAGATCGGTGGAACCGCCCAGCATCAGGAAACCCTTGCCCAGCGCAGATCTTGGCAGGTCTTCGTAACCCGCCAGTGATAATAGCTGACGCACGTAATTGATGGTGTTGCTTCGCAGCATTTCCTTTGTAACCGGAATGTATTTGCTGGCCGCATCGCTGGTGCCGCTGCTGAGCGCATAGTATTTGATCTTGCCAGGCCACGTAACATCGGGTATGCCTTCCAGTGTTTTTTTCCACCACTGGTTGTATATCTTATTGTAATCGTGAACAGGCACCAGTTCCTGGAATTTACGTGCGGGGTTTTCGCTCATCAATACTGCATCAAACCTGTATTGCTGGCCAAACTCAGTGAACCTTGCTTTTTTTAATAATTTCTTTAATACCCGCAACTGCTGACGATCGGGAGCATTGCGGGCCAGGCGAAAGGCCTGAGCCACGGGCCGCGGAAGTTTCAGGTCAATCAATGCCATTTACCGGGGGGATAGCTTGTTATTAATGCAAATTCAAAATTAAGGTATTGAGTGGAATGAGAGGTTTATTAGTTTATTGGTTTACTGGTTTATCTAGTGGTAATTCCTGAGATATATTATGTGCGGAGGGTCAGAATTATTTGTCAATTTTCCGGTTGTGGGACGGGGTCATTACAATTTATCTTTACCAAAAAAGCAGCATGCTCACGAATGACAAGATGTACCAGGCCTTAGTGAATAAGGATGCCTCGTTTGAAGGACAATTTATTGCGGCGGTTAAGACCACGGGCATTTTTTGCCGGCCTACCTGTACCGCACGCAAGCCTTTGAAAGAAAACGTGGAATTCTTTTCAACCACTAAAGACGCCATCCTGCATGGATACCGGCCGTGTAAGATCTGTTCGCCGCTGGACAGGCCGGGCGAAACGCCTGCGTATATAAAAGAAATTCTCGAGCAGATCAATATCGATCCGCTCACAAAATTCAAAGACCACGACCTGCGTACAAAAGGCATCGAACCAAATATGATCCGTCGTTGGTTCAAGAAAAATCATGGCATCACTTTTCACGCCTACCAGCGCATGCAGCGCATTAATACCGCTTATAAAAAGATCCGCAATGGCGAGGCGGTAACGGCCGCCGCTTTTGAATCAGGTTATGCATCGTTGAGCGGGTTTGCAGATTCATTTAAATCGCTCACGGGTTTGTCTCCATCCAATGGCAGGCAGGGAACAGTGATCAACCTGGCGCGGCTTGAAACGCCCATCGGGCCCATATTTGCGGGCGCAGTGGAAGAAGGTATCTGCCTGTTAGAATTCACGGAACGAAGAATGCTGGAAACCGAATTCAAACAATTGAAAAAGCTGCTGAACGCTTCCATCATACAGGGGCATAGTCCGCATTTTGACCTGCTGCAACAACAACTGAATGAATATTTTGATGGAAAGCGAAAGGCATTTACGATACCGCTGGTTACTCCCGGCAGTGCATTTCAGCAACAGGTATGGAATGAATTACAGACCATAGGTTATGGAACTACGCGTTCTTACAAGCAGCAGGCAACTGCTATTAATCAACCGCAGGCTGTGCGCGCCATTGCCAATGCAAATGGATGTAACAGGATATCGATCTTAATTCCCTGCCATCGGGTAATTGGAGAGGATGGGCATTTGACGGGATATGGAGGTGGGTTGTGGAGGAAGAAGTGGTTATTGGATCTCGAGGGTAAATATATGTGAGGAGGAACAGCCGGAACGCGGATTATCAGGATCATTAGGATTTGCGCTGATAAGTTTAGTAAGCATCCTAATTGATAATTTCAAAATCTTCTTTGGCTTATTTTGGAGTTATGTGTTATGATGTTCA